>JANOEW010000793.1:0-4021 GCA_031413475.1 Amaricoccus sp. | reverse complement strand
ACCTCACCCGCCAAGCCGAGCACCAACTCGATCAGCTGCTCCCGGCTCAACGCTTCAAGTTCCACGCGATCCATCCCAAGCGTGAATCCTGCCCGACTCACGCCGTCAAAGGAAAATCTCTGCCAGGTGAGCAGTTACGCGTGCGAGCCCCTGGCGATGGCGTCAGCCGGTGAGATGGTCCGTCATCAGGCTCGCCTCCGCGGGCCCCATGCGCCCGACGATCGAGGCGCGCTGATGCCAGTGCGGATAGATCAGGCGCGGCAGGCTGACCCGGTTCAGCCGCGCCCGCTCCTCCTCGGTCAACGTCAGGTCCGCCGCTTTCAGGTTCCCGCGCAGCTGCTCCTCGGTCCGCGCGCCCAGGATCACCGACGCCACGCCCGGCCGCCCGAGCAGCCACGCCAGCGCCACCTCCGCCGCGGCGACGCCCCGCGCCGCCGAGATCGCCACCAGCTCCTCGACCGTGTCGTAAAGCCGCGCCTCGTCGGACAACGGCGGCTCGTGCCAGTCGTTGAGATGACGGCCCCCTTCCTCGGGCGTCCGACCGCGACGATACTTGCCCGACAGCAGCCCCCCGGCCAGCGGGCTCCAGATCAGCGCGCCAAGCCCCTGGTCGATCCCTGCCGGGATCAGCTCGTATTCCGCGTCACGGCTCTCGAGCGAGTAGTAGATCTGCTGCGCCACCGGCGGCACGAAGCCCTGGGTCCTCGCCGTCTCCATCGTCTTCATCAGCTGCCAGCCGGCGAAGTTCGATACGCCGTAGTAGCGGACCTTGCCCGAGCGCACGAGGGTGTCGAACGCCTCAAGCGTCTCCTCCAGCGGGGTCAGCCCGTCCCACTGGTGCATCTGGTAGAGGTCGATCCGGTCGGTGCCGAGCCGCTTCAGGCTCGCCTCGCATTGCGCGACGATGTGGTGGCGCGACAGCCCCTCTTCGTTCGGCCCCTCGCCCATGCGGAACCGCAGCTTCGTGGCGACCAGCACCCGCTCGCGCCGGCCCGCCATCGCCTCGCCGAGGATCTCCTCCGAGCGTCCGCGCGAATAGGCATTGGCGGTGTCGATCAGGTTCACGCCCGCGTCGAGGCAGATATCCAGCAGGCGGGTCGCCTGTCCGACGTCCGCCGCGCCCCATTTCGCGAGCGCCCCGACGCCGCCGAACGTGGCGGTCCCAAAGCTCAGCGCCGACACCATCAGACCGGATCGGCCGAGCTGGCGATGCTCCATCGTGTCACCCCTCCATTCAGGCGGCGCGGCCGCGGCGGCCGGCTCGTTCTATTCTTGCTTCACCCGCTCGATCAGCGCCATCGCCGCGGCGGGGTTCGCCGCCTTGTGTCCGCTGATCACGTATAGGAAGACGTCGCGCCCGGTGACGGCCCAGCCGCGCGTCCTTTCCGCCCAGGCGTCGAGCGCCGCGTCGGCGTAGCCGGCCGCGTGCCCCGCCTGCGTCCCCATGATCCGCGCGTAGACGAAGTCCTCCGCGCCACCCTCGATCGCCGGATATTCGCTGTCGCCCGCCAGCACCACCGCGACGCCGCGCTCACGCGCCAACTCGACGAAGGCGTCGTCGGCGAAGCTCGGATGCCGCGCCTCCAGCGCATGCCGCAGCGGCCGGTCGCCGACCGAGGCGGGCAGCAGATCGAGGAAGCGCGCAACGTCGTCGCGGTCGAACCGCTTGGTCGGGGCCAGCTGCCAGTTGATCGGCCCGAGCCGGTCGCCCAGTTCGGCGATGCCGCTGTCGACGAACCAGCCGATGCTGTCGCCCGCCTCGGCCAGTACGCTGCGGCTGGTGGCGTAGCGCGGCCCCTTCAGCGCGAAGACGAAACCGTCGGGGGTCTCGGCACGCCACTTCGCGAAGGTCGCCGGCTTCTGCGTGCGGTAGAAGGTGCCGTTGATCTCGATGCTGGTCAGGTTCGACGCCATGAATTCCAGCTCGCGCTTTTGCGGCAGCTTGTCCGGGAAGAATGCGCCCCGCCACGGCGGAAACGTCCACCCCCCGACCCCAATTCGGATCGCGCCCACCATCGCATCCTCCCTCCCCAACGCCGCCCTGGAGCGCAGCCCGCCGGGCCGTCGAACGGTATTCCAGTTTCGGAACGTGTCCACGCCCAACTTCGCGCCGCCCGCCGCGGCGGCTCGTGCCCGATGAAGCGCAACGTCGTCGATCACCGCAGGCCGCTTGGTCCGCTTGCGAGCGGCGTCGGATCGGTCTGCGGTCTCCTTTGCCGCCTCCCGCCGATTTGGGGGGGGTCCGCGGGGTGGTGTGGACGCCCCGGGGTCGCGCCTGCCTGCACTGCGCCTGCTCTCAACGTCGAACGCCGGCTTGGACTGCTTCCCTCTGTTGGGGATGGGCGTTCGTTCTTAGTTCGACGGGTTATCTCCAAGAAGGCGCGATTGCTCGGACGAAAGCGCGTCCCCTGGATTGGTTTCTCGTGGCTGCTCCTTCACGTCCGCCCGTCGTCCTCGCACTGTCTCAGCTGCACCCGGAGGTGCCGCCGCAGGTGTTGCACTTCAGGCAGGTGCCGTTGCGCACCAGCGTGAAGTTGCCGCATTCGCCGCAGGGGTCGCCCTCGTAGCCCTGCATCTTCGCCCGGGCGCGCGGGTCGATCACCGTGACGCTGGCGCTCATCACGTCCGTCCGCACCGCCAGCCCGCTCAGCGAGGCGCCGAGGCCGAGGGCACCGGCGACCGAGGCGCCGCCCTGGAGCACCACAAGCTCCTGCGGCAGGCGCTTGCGCAGATAGCCGGTCGAGGACACCTGCTTGATCATCTCGATCGAGCTTGCCGCGACTTCGGGCCGCACCTCGCGCAGGTTGCTCGCGCCGCTTTCCGCCTCGCCGCGGCCGAGGTCGTCGAAGCTCTCGCCGGTCGGCTGCACGTGGGCGAGATCGGTGCGGTCGAGATAGCTGACCGCCAGTTCGCGGAAGATGTAGTCGAGGATCGAGGTCGCGTTCTTGATCGAGTCGTTGCCCTGCACGAGGCCCGCCGGCTCGAAGCGGGTGAAGGTGAAGGCGTCGACGAATTCCTCGAGCGGCACGCCGTACTGCAGGCCGACGCTCACGGCGATGGCGAAGTTGTTCATCATCGCCCGGAAGGCGGCGCCCTCCTTGTGCATGTCGATGAAGATCTCGCCCAGGCTGCCGTCCGCGTATTCGCCGGTGCGCAGGTAGACCTTGTGCCCGCCGACGATCGCCTTCTGGGTGTAGCCCTTGCGCCGCTCCGGAAGGCGGACGCGGTTCGCGCGCTCGATCTCCTTCACGATGATCTGCTCGACGATTCGCTCGGCGAGGATCGTGGCGCGTCCGCCCTGGGCGGCCTCGATCAGCGCCTCCTCCAGGTCGTCGTCGTCGATCAGCGAAGCCGACAGCGGCTGGCTGAGCTTGGAGCCGTCGCGGTAAAGCGCGTTCGCCTTGACGCCGAGCGACCAGCTCAGCTCGTAGGCGGCCGTGCAGTCGTCGATCGTGGCGTCGTTCGGCATGTTGATGGTCTTGGAGATCGCGCCCGAGATGAAACTCTGGGCGGCGGCCATCATGCGGATGTGGCTATCGACCGAGAGGTAGCGCCTGCCGGTCTTGCCGCAGGGGCTGGCGCAGTCGAAGACGACGTAGTGTTCGGGCTTCAGGTGCGGCGCGCCTTCCAGCGTCATCGTGCCGCAGACGTGGTTATTGGCCGCCTCGATCTGCGCCCGGCTGAAGCCGAGGTGGCGAAGCAGGTCGAAGCCGGGATCGCGCAGCTTGTCTTCGGGGATGCCGAGCACGCCGGTGCAGAAGTCCTCGCCGAGCGTCCACTGGTTGAACACGAAGCGGATGTCGAATGCCGTGGGCAGCGCCGCCTCGACCTTGGCGATCTCGGCGGCGCCGAAGCCGTGGCCGATCAGCGCGGTCGGGTTGATCTCGGGCGCGTTGCCCAGCGTGCCGTGGCCGAGCGCGTGGGCGACGATCTCCTCGACCTTGGCAGGCGTGTAGCCGAGATTGGCGAGGGCCTGGGGCACGGCGCGGTTGATGATCTTGAAGTAGCCGCCGCCGGCGAG
>JANOEW010000792.1:0-5837 GCA_031413475.1 Amaricoccus sp. | reverse complement strand
ACCTCACCCGCCAAGCCGAGCACCAACTCGATCAGCTGCTCCCGGCTCAACGCTTCAAGTTCGACGCGATCCATCCCAAGCGTGAATCCTGCCCGACTCACGCCGTCAAAGGAAAATCTCTGCCAGGTGAGCAGTTACGCGCGGACACCGCGATGTCGGCGCCAGCGGTCGGCTTTCGCGGAGGGCTTGGAGGCCTCTCAGAACGACGCGTTCGCCGCGAGCGGGCCGCGTGCGCCCGCAGCCTCGCCGTCGGCCGGGTCCCGCGGCCAGACCACAGCGACCACGGCCCCGGTGGGGCGCGAGAACTCGGCCGGGCCGGCCATCCGGGCCTCGGCGGGGGCGTCTGAGCCGTTGCCGAAGCTGAGTTTGGCCCCGCTGCGCTCCAGAAGCGTCTTGGCGATGAACAGGCCCAGCCCCATGCCCTCGTAGCCGGGCCGGTCCTTCTGCGGCCCGCGCCGGCGCACGAACGGGTCGCCGATGCGCCCGATCAGGTCGGACGGATAACCCGGCCCGTCGTCGCCGATCGCGACTCGCAGCTCGCTCGGCGTCCAGTCGAGGTCGATCCAGACCGTGGAACTCGCGAAGTCGACAGCGTTCTGCACCAGGTTGCGCAGCCCCTGGATGATCTCGGGACGGCGCGTGATCTCGGGCTGGCGCGTCGGGCCGTCGTCGAGCGTGGCGCCTTCGACCCGCGTGATGATCCGCACGCCGCGGTCGGCGTGCGGCGCGGCCGCTTCCTCGACCACGCTCGACAGCGGCGCCGACTGCACTTGGGCGTCCTCCTTGCCGCGTGGCCCCATCGCCCGCAGGATGTCGCGGCAGCGGTCCGCCTGGGCGCGGATCAGCAGCGCGTCGTCGCGCGCCTCTGGCCGGTCGGCGAGTTCCTCGGCGAGTTCGGTCGAGACCAGCTTGATCGTGGCGAGCGGGGTGCCGAGCTCGTGCGCCGCCGCCGCCACGACCCCGCCCAGCGCGGTGATGCGCTGCTCGCGGTCGAGCGCCATCTGCGTCGCGGTCAGCGCCTGCGACATGCGAAAGGTCTCGCCGGTCACCCGCCGGGCGTAGATCGCGAGGAACACGATCCCGATCGCCAACGAGGCCCAGGTCCCCACCATCAGCACCCGCGGCGGGCTGAGCACGTCGCCGGTCGCGAGCCGCAGCGGCACGTGCGTGACGACCAGCACGGTGATGATCGCCGTCGCCGCCGCCCCGAGCAGCACCGTCGCCCGCAGGCTAAGCACCGAGGCGCTGATCGTCACCGGCGCGAGCATCAGCAGCGCGAACGGGTTGGCGAGCCCGCCGGTCAGGAACAGCAGGAACCCCAGCTGAAACAGGTCGAACAACAGCGTCAGCACCGCCTCGCGCTCGCTCAGCCGCCGGTTCTCCGCCGCGACGATCCGCGCCACGACGTTGAACACCGCCGCGGCGCCGATCGCCATCGCGCAGAGTTCCAGCGGCAGGTCGAGGCCGAGCCCGAGCCAGGCCACCAGCACCGCCGCCGACTGGCCGAACACCGCGAGCCAGCGCAGCAGCAGCAGCGTGCGCAACCGCAGCCAGGCGCTGCGCTCCGCCGCGGTGAAGACCGAAAGGTCCGGATCGTTCATGGCCGCGGTCCTAGCAGCCTCGCCGGTCGGCTCAAAGGGCTTAGAGCCGCCTGCGGCCTTGAGCCTCGGGGCCCCGCGTGGCAGAACCGGAGCAACGCGCCTTCAGGATCCCCCCGTAGCCAATGACCCGTGCCGCCGCCCTTTTTGCAACCGCCGCCGTGCTCGTCGGACTGGCGGCTGGCGGGTTCTTCGCGCTGCGCGGGTCGGGCGCCGACCGCTTCGGCGACTGCTTCCGCGGAACGGTCGCCGGCGGCGCGGCGTCGATCGGAGGGCCGTTCGTCCTGACCGACGCCGCCGGCGCGCGGGTGACCGAGGTCGACGTGATCACCCGACCGACGCTGATCTACTTCGGTTACGCGTTCTGCCCGGACATCTGTCCGACCGACCTCGCGCGCAACGCCGTCGCCGCCGACCTGCTCGCCGAGCGGGGCGTCGACGTCGGCCTCGTCTTCGTCACGATCGACCCCGAGCGCGACACCCCAGAGGCCGCCGGGGCCTTCGCCCGGGACATTCACCCCGCGATGATCGGCCTGAGCGGCAGCGCCGAGGACGTCGCCGCCGCCGCCGCCGCCTACCGCGTCTATTTCCGCAAGTCCGGCGACGATCCCGAGTTCTACCTCATGGATCATTCGACGTTCACCTATCTCGCCGCGCCCGGCCATCCCTTCCTCGAGTTCTTCGCGACCGACGCGACGCCCGAGGCGATCGCCGACAGCGTCGCCTGCTTCGCCGCCGCCCTGTGATCCGCGAGACCGCGCCGCCGGATTGACCGCGCCGCGTCCAGCGCTAGCTTCTCGGGCAAAGATCAAGGGGAAAATCATGGCTTTGGACCTGAACGATCCCGGCGTGGACAAGTCGCTCCTCATTCTCGACGACGACGAGCCGTTCCTCCGCCGCCTGAGCCGCGCGATGGAGAAGCGCGGGTTCGACGTCACCGCCGTCGAGACGGTCGCGGCCGGGCGCGCCGCGGTCGCCGCCAGGCCGCCGGCCTTTGCCGTGGTGGACCTGCGGCTCGAGGATGGCAACGGGCTCGACCTCGTCGAGATCCTGCGCGAGCGTCGCCCGGACAGCCGCATCGTGGTCCTGACCGGCTATGGCGCCATCGCCACCGCTGTGGCCGCGGTCAAGATCGGGGCCTGGGACTATCTGTCGAAGCCGGCGGACGCCAACGACGTGACGACCGCACTGCTGGCATCCGGCCAGGAGCGGCCCGAACTGCCCGAGAATCCGATGTCCGCCGATCGGGTGCGCTGGGAGCACATCCAGCGGATTTACGAGCTGTGCGACCGCAACGTCTCGGAGACAGCCCGCCGTCTGAACATGCATCGGCGAACGCTGCAGCGCATCCTCGCCAAGCGCTGCCCGCGCTGATCCGACCAGTCCGCACCGTTGCGTCCGCGCTGCAACGGTGCGGAAAATCATATGGTTAACCGCGCGCAGCCCGCTGGACACATGAGCGAATTTCGGCCTAGTTCAACCTATGGTCGATTCGCTAGCTGTACAGTTCCCGCGTCAGGCGTATCCAGGCGCATTTCTTCAAGTCGCCGGCGTTTCAATTCCCTATGATGCTGCGGTCATCACGCCCACCATTCAGATGGCGATGCTGGAGGGTCGCTTCGAGACCCGCGAGGCGCAGCGCATCTCTGAAATCGTCGAGCCGGGCGACCGGGTTCTGGAAATCGGCGCCGGCATCGGCTTCATTTCGACGTTGCTGTCGCGCGAGCGACGCGTCGCGAGCGTGCTGGCGGTGGAGGCCAACCCCCATCTGATGGAGTACATGGCCCGGTTGCATCAGCGCAACCGCGTTCGCAAGGTGCGCCGGCTGAACGCCGTCCTCTGCAACGACAGCGACCGCGGCGCCGCCACCTTCTATCTGCGACGCGACTTCTGGATGGGATCGCTGATGCCGGGACCGAATCCGTATGTCGCGGCCGTCGAGGTGCCGACCCGAAACTTCAGCGCGGTGCTGCGCGAGGAGGCCGTCAGCCTGATCGTCTGCGACGTCGAAGGCGCCGAGGCCTTCCTGTTCGAGGGCGCGGACCTTGACGGCGTCGACCGCGTGTTCGTCGAGGTTCACGATCATATCACCGGACTGTCGGGCATCGGGGCGCTGTTCGCGACCATGGCCGCCAAGGGCTTCGCCTACGACCCGCGCCATTCCGAAGGCTGCGTCGTGCTGTTTCGAAAGGTGAAGGCGCCCGATCTGCCGCGCCCCTACCGTCCGTAACCGCGCCGCCCCCGATCCGGGGCGCAATTGCGCTTGCAACCCGTCCCACTCGCGCCTATACGACCCCTCATAGCGGCAGGTTGATCGTCCTGATCCCCTTCCACCGGAAAGTTCAACGGGCCGCGCGCCCGTTTTTTCGTTCCGGAGTCCGACTTGGCCGACCTGATCGCCAAAGCCGCCATCGATCGGCGTATCGCTGCCATCATCGCCCCGACCATCGAAGGTCTGGGCTTTGAGCTGGTGCGCATCCGGCTGATGGGCGGCAAGCGCGCGACGCTGCAGATCATGGCCGAGCGTCCCGAGGGCGGCATCGAGGTCGAGGAGTGCGCCCGCATCAGCCGCACCGTTTCGGCGGTGCTCGACGTCGAGGATCCGATCAGCGGCGAATACACGCTCGAGGTGTCGAGCCCCGGCATCGACCGCCCGCTGACCCGGCTGAAGGACTTCGCGCGCTATGACGGCTACGAGGTCAAGCTGGAGACCACCGAACTGATCGAAGGCCGCAGGCGGTTCCGGGGCGTGCTTGCCGGCCTGCAGGACGACGAGGTGCTGATCGAGATCCCCGAAGGCACGATCGGCTTGCGGTTCGACTGGCTGACCGACGCGAAGCTGGTGCTGACCGACGCGCTGATCGCCGAGAGCCTCGCCGCGCGCCGCGCGCAGGGCTTTGACGAGGGCGAGATCGACGTCAGCGAGTTCGACGAGATCGATACCGAAACCGAAACCGACGCTGAACCGGATACAGAAACCATCGACCAGGACGAGGAACTGAAATGAGCGTGACCTCCGCCAACAGGCTCGAGCTGTTGCAGATCGCCGACGCGGTCGCCCGGGAAAAGATGATCGACCCCGGCCTCGTGATCGAGGCGATGGAGGACAGTCTCGGCAAGGCCGCGCGTTCGCGCTATGGTGCCGAATACGACATCCGCGCCAAGATCGACGCGAAGTCCGGCGAGCTGGCGCTGACCCGCCACCGCCACGTGGTCGAGGCGGTCGAAAACTACTTTACCGAGCTCACCGTCGCCGAGGCCCGCGCGATCAAGCCCGACGCTCAGCTCGGCGACTACATCACCGATTCGCTGCCGCCCGTGGACTTCGGCCGCATCGCCGCGCAGTCGGCGAAGCAAGTGATCATGCAGAAGGTCCGCGAGGCCGAGCGCGAGCGGCAGTACGAGGAGTTCAAGGACCGGGTCGGCACCATCATCAACGGCATCGTCAAGCGCACCGAATACGGCAACGTCATCGTCGACGTCGGCCGCGGCGAGGCGATCCTGCGCCGCGACCAGCTGATCCAGCGCGAGGCGTTCAGAAATGGAGATCGCGTGCGCGCGCTGATCCGCGACGTGCGGCTGGAAACCCGCGGCCCGCAGATCTTCCTCAGCCGCACCGCGCCGGAGTTCCTCGCCGAGCTGTTCAAGATGGAGGTGCCGGAGATCTACGACGGCGTCATCGAGATCAAGGCCGTCGCCCGCGACCCGGGCAGCCGCGCCAAGATGGGCGTGATCTCGCGCGATTCATCGATCGATCCGGTCGGCGCCTGCGTCGGCATGCGCGGCAGCCGCGTCCAGGCGGTGGTGGCCGAGCTCCAGGGCGAGAAGATCGACATCATCCCGTGGTCGCAGGACACCGCGACGTTCGTCGTCAACGCGCTGGCCCCGGCCGAGGTCACCAAGGTCGTGCTCGACGAGGAAACCGGCACCATCGAAGTGATCGTGCCCGACGACCAGCAGAGCCTCGCCATCGGCCGCCGCGGGCAGAACGTTCGCCTCGCCTCGCAGCTCACCGGCTGGCATATCGAGATCCTGACCGAGGCCGCCGAGTCCGAGCGGCGCCAGGAAGAATTCAAGACACGCTCGGCCCTCTTCATGGAGGCGCTCGACGTCGACGAGGTCATCGCCCACCTCCTCGTCACCGAAGGCTTCCGCTCGCTCGAAGACGTGGCCTTCGTGCCGCTGGAAGAGCTCTCGGCGATCGAGGGCTTCCAGGACATCGCCGAAGAGCTGCGCGAG
>JANOEW010000791.1:0-7416 GCA_031413475.1 Amaricoccus sp. | reverse complement strand
CGCGACGAGATCGGCGTGCACCTCGGCGACCACGGACGCGATGCTCTGGTTGGTTCGGGCGATCGCCGCGGTCTGCCCCATCCACCGCGGCATCGGCCGACCGCTGCAGAGGGGGGCGACCGAGCCGCGTGGCGTCGCGGTCGCGACCCCGCCGACCCCCGCCCTCGAAGCGCGCGGGGCCTCCGTCTCGGCCGGCGGCGCGGCCGCGACCGCCGTCGCCGCCGCGTCGCCGCGAAGCGGCGCGGGTTCGGCGACGCGAACCCGGCCGGGCATCTTGGCGAACCCGAGGTCCATCAGCCGCATCACTTCGACGTTGCGCGACGAGCTCGACTTGCCGCCGAACACCGCCACGATCACCCGCTTGCCGTCGCGCTCGGCCGACGAGACCAGGTTGAAGCCCGCGGCGCGGGTATAGCCGGTCTTGATCCCGTCCGCGCCCGGATAGGCGTCGAGCAGGCGCCGGTTGGTGTTCTGCACCGTGGCGATCCCGGCGGACGTCGAGTTCCGCCCGAAGATGTTGTAATACTGCGGGAAGTCATAGAACAGCCGCCGGCCGATCACGGCCATGTCGTGCGCGCTGGAATAATGCCCCGCCTCGGTCAGTCCGTGCGCGTTGCGAAATTGCGTGTCCGTCAGACCCATTGCGCGTGCGTATTGGGTCATCCGCTCGCCGAAGGCTTGCTCCGATCCCGCCACGGCTTCGCCGAGCGCGGTGGCGGCGTCGTTCGCCGATTTGATGGCGGCGGCACGGATCAGGTAGCGCAACTCGATCTTCTGACCGGCCTTCAAGCCGAGCTTGGACGGCGGCTCCGATGCGGCGTTCGAGGAGATCGTGACCTTCTGATCCAGCGACAGCCGACCGCGACGCACGGCGTCGAAGACGACATAAAGCGTCATCATCTTGGTCAGTGAGGCAGGGTGTAGTCGTGTGTCGGCGTTCACCGCGTGCACCGGTTTGCCGCTGCGCGCATCCATCACGAAGGCGGCGTATTCCTGCGCCTCGGCAAGCGCCGCCACGAAGGTCAACGTAAACGCGAGCACCGCCCCGCGCGAGAGGTTTCGGATCATCACTGCCTCCGACGCGCGAAGCGCCACTGCCTCAGGGTTTGCAAACGCTTGATCGCGAGTGCTTAAGTTTGCGTAAAGCTAACACGCCTCGGTGAACTGGAAAACACCTTTGTGGCCTGCACGCGACGCGTCGGACCCGGCTCGGTCAGAAAAATTCTGCCGCAGTGCAGCAAAATCCTTGACGCAGTGCAGCATGAGCCCTATGTAAAGTCATCGAAAATTCAACCGACCCGAGAGGAAGCCCACATGACCATCACCCGCGCCAAGGCCGCCGCGCCGACCGCCGAGACCGTGACCGACGCCGCCACCAATGTCTTCCAGGAAACGACCGCCAAGGTCGAGACGCTGGTCGCCGACACGCAGAAGAACATGACCGAGCAGTTCGAGAAGTTCTCGAAGGGCTTCGAGGGCATCACCGCCTTCGGCCAGCAGAACATGGACGTTCTGGTCAAGACCTCCGAAATCGCCGCCAAAGCCGCCGAGGGCATCGGCTCCGAGGTTTCGGCCTACTCGAAGAAGGCCTTCGACGAGATCGTCGCCGCCGCGCAGGAACTCGCCGCCGCCAAGACGGTGACCGAGCTGTTCGAGAAACAGACCGCCTTCGCGCAGTCGGCCTTCGACGGCTTCGTGCAGCAGTCGACCAAGATGAACGAGATCCTCGTCGCCGCGACCAAGGACGTCACCGCGCCGATCGGCGCGCGCGTGACCGCCGCGACCGAGAAGATGAAGAGCTACGCACTCTGAGCGATCCGACCCTGTCGGGAAAAGGGGGCCTCGGCCCCCTTTTCTGTCGGCGTCGATCGGGTATAATTCGGGCTTGAGGGTATTTTCCCCACGTGCCAATGACCCGTTGATGCGAATGTCGGATCCGAAGACCCCCGGCAGCGAGACCGGCGTCCTGACCAAGACGCGGACCAAGACCGAGCGGCCGCCGCTCTACAAGGTCATGCTGCTGAACGACGACTACACGCCGATGGAATTCGTCGTGCACGTGCTCGAGCGCTTTTTCGGCGTGCACCACGCTCAGGCGGTCGAGATCATGATGACGGTGCATCGCAAGGGCCTCGCGGTGGTCGGCGTGTTCTCGTTCGAGATCGCCGAGACCAAGGTGACCCAGGTCATGGACTACGCCCGGCGCAACCAGCACCCGCTGCAATGTACCATGGAACGGGAATAGGGGCGCGGCCCCGCTGTCCATGCCCCGCCCCGACCGGCTGGCCCAGGCTTTCCTGACCGGCGCGCTCGCGCCGCCGCCGACCGGCGACGTGCTGGCGATCCGCGCCGGCTCGGCGGCGCTGGCCGCCGTGCTGCCGCGCGACCGCCTGATCTTCGAGGTGAGCTTCCGCCCGACCCACGACGCGCTGGCGGCCGCAGGTCTGCGCGTGACCGTGCGGGCCGCCGCGCCCGCCGCGATGGCGCTGGTAACGCTGAGCCGCGCCCGGGCCGAGAACCTCGGGGCGGTCGCACGCGCCCTCGACCTGCTGCCGCCGGGCGCGACGCTGGCGATCGACGGGGCGAAGACCGACGGGATCGACAGCCTGGCGCGGCAGGTCGCCGCGACGCTGCCGATCGCCGGGACCTTCGCCAAGGCGCACGGCCGGGTGGTCTGGCTGACCCGCCCCAAGACCCTGCCCGCCGCCGTCGCCGACTGGGCGAAGGCCGCGGCGCCGGCCCGCAACGCCGCCGGGTTCGTCACCACCCCCGGCCTGTTCTCGCCCGAAGGTCCGGACCCGGGTAGCCGCCGCCTGGCCGAGGCATTCGCGGGCCGCCTCCGGGGCCGTGTCGCCGACCTCGGGGCAGGCTGGGGCTGGCTCGCCGCCGCGGCGCTGGAGCGATGCCCGGCCATCGCCGCGATCGATCTCTACGAGGCCGAGGCGCGCGTGCTCGACGCCGCGCGGGCGAACCTCGCCGACCCGCGCGCCGCCTTCCACTGGGCCGACGTCGCGACCCTGCGCCGCGCCGATCCCGGCCACGACGCGGTCATCGCCAATCCGCCGTTCCACGCCGGACGCGCCGCCGCGCCGGACCTCGGCGCGGCCTTCATCGCCGCCGCCGCGCGGCTGTTGAAACCGTCGGGGCGGTTCTGGATGGTGGCGAACCGCCAGCTGCCCTACGAGGCGCCGCTCGCCGCCGCCTTCGTCCGCTGGGAAAAGCTCGACGAGGACGGGCTCTACAAGGTCTTCACCGCCGATCGTCCGCGCCGGATGTGACGCTTGCGCGCGCGGGGAGCGACATGACATCCTCACCCACCCCTCGGAGGTCCGTCCGCGCATGTACGACCCGGAATCCGACCGCGCCGCGCTGCGCGCGAACCTGCGCCTGGTCGCGGGCCTCGGGGTGACGGTCACCTACCACCAGGCCGCCCGCGGCATCGGCCTCGGGCCGCCGCACGTGATCCACTCGGTCACCCGGCTGCTCGAGGGCCTGATGGACGAGGACGCCGAGCACGGCCATACCTTCATCGCGGCGCTGGTGGTCAGCCGGGCCCGCGACGGCCTGCCTGCGCTCGGCTTCTTCGAGACGGCCGCGCGGCTGGGCCGGTTCGAGGGCGACGCCTTCGGCAACGCGGCCCTGGCCTATCATGCCGCCGAACTGGCCCTGGCCACGGCGTTTCACGCCCGTGTCCGCTGAGCCGCCGGCGAGGAGCGCGTCCGCTCCGCGATGCGTGGTCGCAAGGGTCGACTGTCCCGCCACCGGCCGTTGCCTCGCCGCGCCGCTCCGGGCTAAGAGTCGCGGACTGATCGAGGAGCCGACATGACCGACCCCGTCGCGCTGACCGCCGATCTGATCCGTTGTGCCTCGGTGACGCCGGCGGACGCGGGCGCGATCGCGCTTCTGCAGGCGAAGCTGGCGGCGGCGGGGTTTCGCACCACCCGCTGCGACCGCGGCGGGATCGCAAACCTCTATGCGCGCTGGGGAACGGCGGGTCCGGTCCTGGGGTTCAACGGCCACACCGACGTGGTTCCGCCGGGCGACGTCGCGCGCTGGCGGCATCCGCCGTTCGGCGGCGTGGTCGCGGACGGCGCGATCCACGGCCGCGGCGCGGCGGACATGAAGTCGGGCATCGCGGCCTTCGTCGCGGCGGCGATCGACTTCGTCGCCGCGACGCCGCCCGCGGGGTCGATCGCGCTGTTGATCACCGGCGACGAGGAGGCCGAGGCCGTCGACGGCACGGTGGCGATCCTCGACTGGATGGCGGGCGCCGGCGAGCGGCTGGACCACTGCCTCGTCGGCGAGCCGACCTCGGCCGAGCGCACCGGCGACGCGATCAAGATCGGCCGGCGCGGCTCGCTGACGGCGCGGCTGACGGCCTACGGCGCGCAGGGCCACGCGGCCTATCCGGAGAAGGCGAAAAACCCGCTGCCGGCGCTGGTGCGGCTGCTCGACCGGCTGGCCGCGTTCCGGCTCGACGGCGGCACGGCGCATTTCGGCCCGTCGACGCTGGCGCTGACCACGATCGACGTCGGCAATCCCGCCTCGAACGTGATCCCGGCCGAGGCGCGGGCGACGCTGAACATCCGCTTCAACGACGCCCATTCCGGCCAGTCGCTCTGCGACTGGATCGAGACGGAAGCCGACCGCGCCGCCGCCGAGTTCAAGATCGGCATCGCCGCGCGCTTCGAGATCTCGGGCGAAAGCTTCGTGACCGAGCCCGGTCCGTTCACCGACCTGGTCGCCCGCGCCGTCGCCGCCGAGACCGGGACCACGCCCGCGCTGTCCACCGCCGGCGGCACCTCGGACGCGCGCTTCGTCAAGCAGCATTGCCCGGTCGTGGAGGTCGGTTTGCTCGGGCCCACGATGCATCAGGTCGACGAACACGTGGCGACGGCGGACGTCGAGACGCTGCGGCGCATCTACACCCGCATCCTCGGCGACTACTTCGCCGCCGGCGAACTGGGGCGCGCGTGATAGGTTTGCGCGTCGCTTGACCGTTTTTTCGTTGTGGCGGCGTGGCGAAGCGAGGACGGCATGACACGGCTCGAGATCATCTCAGATCCGGTCTGTCCCTGGTGCTACATCGGGGCGACGCATCTGTTTCGCGCGATCGCGACGCACGGGGACCAGCCGTTCGACATCCGCTGGCGGCCCTATCAGCTGAACCCGGACATGCCGCCCGAGGGCACGGACCGCGCGGCCTATCTGGCCGAGAAGTTCGGCGGTCCCGAGAACGCCGCGCGCGTCTACGCCCGGGTCGAGGCCGCCGCGGCTGCGGCCGGGCTCGCGATCGACTTCCGCCGGATCGCGCGCGCCCCGAACACGCTGGACGCGCACCGCCTGATTCATTGGGCCGCCGCCGGGGGCGCGCAGACCCGGGTCAAGATGGCGCTGTTTCGCCGCTACTTCGAGGTCGGCGAGGACATCTCGGACGCGGGCGTGCTGCGGGCGACGGCGGAGGAGGCGGGCATGGACGGCGCCGTGGTCGCGCGCCGGCTCGCGGGGGACGCTGACCGGACCACGGTGCGCGCCGAAGCGGACGCCGCGCGCGGGATCGGGGTGACCGGCGTGCCGACGTTCATCCTCGCCGGGCGGCATGCGCTGACCGGGGCGCAACCGCCGGAGATCTGGGCGCAGGTGATCGGGGATCTCGCGGCGGCCGGGGACGGGGCCGGGCGTTAGCGCCTTAGCCGGGCGGCCAGCCCCCGGGCGAAGTCGCGCGGCAGCGCCGCCGCCTCGCGCTGCAACGCGGCGCGCCTGCCGCCGCCATCGCCGGCGCCGCCCCAGGGCGGGCCGGACCCGGTGGCGGTCTGGCCGAGCAGGCGGAACAGCATCAGCGCCCGCGGCAAGTGGTAGCGGTCGGTCACGACGATCGCCGGACCGAGCCGTCGCGCGCGCAGGATTTCGATCGTGAACAGCGCGTTCTCCAGCGTGTCGCCGGAGCGATCCTCCTCGATCACCGCCGCCGCCGGCACGCCGGCCGCGACCAGAGCCTCGCGCATCACCCGCGCCTCGGTGAGCGGCGCCCCCGCCGGGCCGCCGGTGGCGACGATCACCCGCGCCACTCCGTCGGCGTGCAGCGCAGCGGCATGGCCGACCCGGCGCAGCAGCGCCGACCCAGGCGCGCCGTCCGGCTCCAGCATTGCGCCGAGCAGCACGATCGCGGTGCTTCGTTGGCCGATCATCTGCTCCCTCCGTCTCATCGCTGGGCGACTATCCACGCTTGCGCTATGCTCAAGGCACCGGGGGTATTGGCAATGGCCGTCTACTTCAAGCGACCGGAAGGCAGACCGAACTGGGGAAAGGCGCTCCACAGCCTGCTTCCGGCGGCGGGGCCTGGCGCAGCTTTCGTGGCCGCGGCAAGCGCTGCGGTCGCGCCGGCCGCCCTGGCGGCGAGCGCCATCGGCTTCGCGGCGAGCGCGCACAAGGCGATCCGCGACGCGGTCGAGGCCGCGCTCCCGGACAACACCGTCGACGAGCGCGCCTGGGTCTGGCTGCGCGTCTCCCTGACCGTCGCGACGATCAACGTACTGAACGAGCGCGGCGTCCACGCCCCGCTGGACCGGGAGGAAAGGACTGCGGCAGTCCGAGCCTTCCTCGCCGACGCCCTGCCCCTCGACGGCGCGGGCGAGCTGGACGGCGCGACGCTGATCAACCCGGCGGCCTGCCCCCTGCTCGCCCCGGTGCGGCAGCGGCTCCCCGAGCTCCTGCGCGAGGTCGCGCCCGAGCACGACCTGTCCGAAGCCCAGATCCGGTCCGATTTCGACCGCCTGCTCCGCGCCGCGACCTGGCGGGTCTACGCCCTCGACACGCCCTACTACGGCCCCATCACCCAGGCCCTCGCCGGTCCGGGCGCGGAGGGCGTGCGCCGCGACGTCGCCTGGGCCCGGCACGCGGACTGGATCCGCGGCCTGTTCCAGCGCGACCCGATCTTCTCGCCGGACGAACAGGAGACCATCCCGCTGTCGGCAGTCTACCACCGCCTGCGCTGCTTCTGGCACACCGAGACCGATCCGCCGCGGAACTCCGACGAAGCGCCGCGCGGCGAGCGCGAGAAACGCCTCCGCGTCGCGCATGTCGCCGACCTGCACGCGACGCTGCAAGCCTGGCTCGCCGACGACAGCCCCCGCGCCGACCGGATCCGCGTGGTCGCCGGCGGGCCGGGCAGCGGCAAGTCCTCGTTCTCCCGCGCCTTCGCGGTCGAGGCCATCGAGGCGGACGAGCGGCGGGTGATTTACATCCCGCTCCAGCACATGCGCCTCGGCGCCGACGTCCGCGCCCTGATCGGCGCGTGCCTCCGCGAGCGCTGGCACGCCTTCGAGCCCGACGGCGGCAAGGGCTTCGAGGACAACCCGCTCGACTGGCGCGCGCACGACACCCTGCCCTACCTGCTGATCTTCGACGGCCTCGACG
>JANOEW010000790.1:0-1693 GCA_031413475.1 Amaricoccus sp. | reverse complement strand
CGTCAACGGCGTCCCGCGCGAAGGGCGACGGGCTCCAGTCGGTGTGGTGGCTGTCGCCGATGATCAGCCCGCCATCGGCTTCACCTGAGGATCACGGGAATGACCAGGCTCAACTGGGGACTGATCGGCGGCGGCGAGGGCAGCCAGATCGGTCCCGCACACCGTCTCGGCGCCGGCCTCGACGGCGCCTTCGCTTTCGTGGCCGGCGCGCTCGACCACGATCCCGCGGCGGGCCGGGCCTACGCCCAGCGGCTCGGGGTCGCGCCGGACCGCGCCTACGGCGACTGGCGCGAGATGCTGGCCGGCGAAGCCGCCCGGCCCGACCGGGTCGACCTCATAACCGTCGCGACCCCCAACGCCACGCATCACGAAATCGCCAAGGCTTTCCTCGACGCGGGCTTTCACGTCATGTGCGAAAAGCCGATGACCGTCAGCGTCGCCGATGCCGAGGACATCGTGCGCACCGCCCGCGCCGCGGGACGCATCTGCGCCGTCAACTACGGCTACACCGGCTATGCGTTGGTGCGCCACATGCGCGCCATGGTCGCCCGCGGCGACCTCGGGCGCGTGCGCCTCGTCGTCGCCGAATTCGCCCACGGCCACCACGCCGACGCCGCCGGCGCCGACAACCCCCGCGTGCGCTGGCGCTACGATCCGGCGCAGGTCGGCGTCTCGGCCCAGTTCGCCGATTGCGGCATCCACGCGATGCACATGGCCGCGTTCGTCACCGGCCAGGAGGTCGCCCGCCTCAGCGCCGACTTTGCCTCCTGCATCGAGAGCCGCACGCTGGAGGACGACGCCATGGTCAACTTCCGCATGACCGGCGGCGTCGTGGGCCGGCTGTGGACCTCGTCGGTGGCGCTCGGCCGCCAGCATGGCCTCGCAATCCAGGTCTTCGGCGAAAAGGGCGGCCTGCGCTGGGCGCAGGAACACCCCAACCAGCTCCACTGGACCCCGCTCGGCCAGCGCGTGCAGATCATCGAACGCGGCGAAGGAAATCTTTCGCCCGAAGCCGATCGCTCCAGCCGCGTCACCGTGGGCCACGCGGAAGGCATGCCGCTCGCATTCGCCAACCTCTACTCCGGCCTCGCCGGGACCATCCGAGCGATGAAGGACGGCCGCACGCCCGATCCGGTGGACAACCTCTTTCCCAAGGCGGAGGACGGCCTGCGCTCCATAGTCGCGATCCACGCGGCGGCCGCCTCCGCGGCAGCGGAAGGCGCCTGGGTCGACGCGGCGCCGGCCTTGCTCGCCTGACGATTACGAAGCGCTGATCGGGCGCAGGGTGCGGCGTTCGACCACCCTGCAGGGGAACAGCCGGGATTCCGGGTATCGCTCGGGATCCTCGAGCAGCGACACGATCAGCTCGATCGACGAGGCGACGATCTGCGGGATCGGCTGGCGGATCGTGGTCAGCGCGATGTTCTCCCAGCGCGCCATCTCCATGTCGTTGAAGCCGATGATCCCGACATCGTCAGGAACCCGCAGCCCGGCGGAGGCGATGGCGCTTAGTGCCCCGATCGACAGCACGTCGTCGCCGCAGAAATACGCCTCCTGCGGCCCCTCCGCCAGCAGCCGCAGCATCTCCGCTCGCCCTGCGGCGAACGCGTACTTCGGCGAGAAGCTGCAGCTGGTCGTCACGTCCGGATGCTCCGCCGCGGCCGCCAGGAACCCCGCCATCCGATCGCGCGTC
>JANOEW010000789.1:0-8770 GCA_031413475.1 Amaricoccus sp. | reverse complement strand
GCTGACGCTGCGGCTGAACAGCCCTGGCGGCTCGGTGTTCGACGCAGTGGCGATCTACAACGCGCTGAAGCGGCATGCCGGCCCGGTCACGGTCTGGATCGACGGCATCGCCGCCTCGGCCGCCTCCTACGTCGCCATGGCGGGCAACGAGGTGGTGATGCCGGAGAACGCCTTCCTGATGATCCACGACCCCTCGGGGCTCGTGATGGGCAACGCCGAGGACATGCGCGCGATGGCCGGGGCGCTCGACAAGATCAGCCACTGGCCGATGGTCCCGGTGAAACCGTCCAGCTTCGGTCGCCTGGTCTCGGCGCGCCGCCGATACCCCGGCGGAACGGAAAAGCTCAGCATCTTCTTGACGCTCTCGCGCGAGATCCCGAAATGACGCGCCGCTGCGCTCGCTCATGCCGTCCCGACAGGCAAGACGCACCTTCCGATACAGTTCCACGGTGAAAATGCCCCCCGCACTCCCTGTCGCCAGAAAGGGCCAAAGTGGCCGAGTTTTACTCCGCTCGTAGCGCGACCATCACGCCGCTTCCCTCGAAGAGGGTTGCACCGCCGTTTCCAACTGGTAGGCGCCCCTCGAAGAACGCGCGTCTTGCAGGCCGTCTTATCGCGTCAGAGTCCACTAGGCGGCAGAGGGAACTTTGCAACGCCCTGCTTCAAAACTCCGTCAAAATGTGTCAGAATCATCCAAGGTTCGGCGCCGCTGGTGCGACGAGCTCGGTCGGAACCAAGGGGAGGAACAATATGAAACGGGAACAGGTCGCAGCATTGCTGGCGAGTGGAGCCATCGCAGCGGCGACGTTCGGCGCGTTCGGCGTCGCGTCCGCCGGGCCGGGATACGCCCAGGACAAGCCGCGGATCTGCGTGAGCTGGCGCCATTTCCAGGAAGAGCGCTTGAAGATCGACGAAGCGGGCATGGCATCCGTACTCGACCCCGCGGGCGCGGTCTACGTCAGCGCCGATGCGCAGTCCGATCCGCAGAAGCAGCTGACCGACGTGGAAAGCCTGCTGACCGGGGGCTGCAACGCCCTGATCGTGCTCGCCCAGGATTCGAAGGCGATCCTGCCGGCGATCGAGGCCGCCAAGGCGGCCGGGGTTCCGACCATCGCCTACGACGCGCCGATCGATTCGCCCGACGCGACCTTCGTCTCGTTCGACAACGTGGCGGTGGGCCGGCTGATGGCCGAGGCGATGCTGGCGGCGAAGCCGACCGGCAACTGGGTGCTGATCGAGGGCGACGCATCGCACCCGATCGTCAACATCTTTCGCGCGGGGCAGATGGAGGTGCTGCAGCCGCTGATCGACAAGGGCGACATCAAGATCGTCGCGCAGCAGAACATCGAGAACTGGAAGCCCGACGTCGCCCAGGCGACGATGGAGCAGATCCTGACCCAGCAGAACAACGCGGTCGATGCGGTTCTCGCGATGAACGACGGCACCTCGACCGGCGTCGCCTCGGCGCTGGCGTCGCAAGGGATGCTCGGGATCCCGCTCTCCGGCCAGGACGGCGACCGGGTGGTGCTGAACCGGATCGCGAAGGGCGAACAGACGGTGACGATCTGGAAGAACTCGTTCGCGCTAGGCGCCGCGGCGGCGCAGGCCGCGCTGGACATGGCCGCGGGCCAACCGGTGGCCGGGGCGGCCACGTTCACCACCGAAAGCGGGATCGACCAACCGGCGCTCCTGCTCGAGCCGGTTGCGGTGACGCGCGACAACCTGCAGGTCGTCGTCGACGCGAACTGGATCCCGAAGGAGGAGCTGTGCCTGGGCGTGACGTCGAATCCGCCTGCAGCGTGCCAGTGAAGGCCGGCCCGACGCGGTGACCACGCTGGCGGTTCGGAACGGATGGTCCCTCCCGACAGCCGGACTCGATGTCCGGCTGCTCGGCGCTCTGGCGGTCGTGGCGGTGATCTGGCTCGGGCTGCATGCGCTGACCGGGGGGCTGTTCCTGACTGCGCGCAACCTGTTCAACCTGTCGCTTCAGGTGACCGTGGTCGGCGTGATGACCTGCGGCATGGTCCTGGTGATCGTTTCGCGGCACATCGATCTCTCGGTCGGCTCGGTCCTCGGCTTCGTGGGCGTCTTCGGCGCTCTGGTGCAGATCGGGTTCGCGGACGTGCTGGGCGCGCAGACCTGGTGGGTCGCCGTCCTGGCGATGCTGGCGGCGGGCGCATCGATCGGCGCACTGCAAGGGGCGCTCATAGCCTACGGTGGGATCCCCTCGTTCGTGGTGACGCTGGGAGGGTTGCTGTTCTTCCGCAACGCCGCCTACTTCATCAACAAGGGCGAGACCATTGCGCCGCTCGACCCCACGTTCCAGCTGCTCGGCGGCGGGCTGCAGGGGTCGATTGGGGCCTTCTGGAGCTGGGCGGTCTGCGCGGCGGCGGTCACCGCGGTGCTCTACGCCGCCTGGGCCGGCCGCCGCCGCCGCCGGCGCTTCGAGATCGCGACGCGGCCGCTGCCGGTCGAGGCGGCGGTCACGGGGCTCGCCGTCGTCGGGATCGTGGGCTACACCGCCGCGATGAACGCCTACGCCCAGCCGAACAGCGGCGTCGCGATGGGCTTGCCGATCCCGGTGCTGATCCTCGGCGCAGTCGTCTTGTCGATGTCCGTGCTGGCGACGCGGCGCCGCTTCGGGCGGCACGTCTTCGCCTACGGCGGCAATCCGGACGCGGCCGTCCTCGCCGGCGTGGACACGCGTCGCCTGACCCTCAAGATCTTCGCCTTGATGGGGCTGCTCGTCGGGGTCGCCTCGGTGGTGATCACCGCGCGGCTGAACGCGGGGGCCAGCGCCACGGGCACGATGACCGAGCTCAACGTGATCGCCGCGGCGGTGATCGGCGGGACCTCGCTCGCCGGCGGCGCCGGGCGCGTCGCCGGCGCGGTCCTCGGCGCGATTGTGATGCAGAGCCTCGAGTCGGGCATGATCCTGATGGGCGTGCCCTCGCCGCTGCAGAAGATGGTGCTGGCGCTGGTGCTGATCCTCGCCGTCTGGATCGACATGGCGATCCGCCGGGCGCGCACGCCATGAGGGTAATCGACGCCCACGTGCACTTCTGGCGCCTGGCGCGGGGCGACAACGTCGCGCTGTCGCCCGCGATGACGCCGATCTGGCGCGACAGCGAGCCCGACGACCTGGCGGCGCGCCGGGTTGCGGCCGGCGTCGCACAGGTGGTGGCGGTTCAGGCGGCGGAGACGCTCGCCGAGACGCTCTATCTGGTCGGTCTCGCCCGGAGGCATCCCGAGATCGTCGGGGTCGTGGCCTGGATCGAGCCGGCGAGCCCCGCGGTGGCGGAAGAGGCGGCGGCGCTCGCGGCGCTTCCGGTCGTGAAGGGCGTGCGGCCGATCCGGGACGACAACCGCTCGATCGCCTACTTGCTCGACGCCCGGCTCGCGCCGGGCTGGGATGCGCTCGCCGGCAACGGGCTGACGCTCGATGTCCTGGTGCAGAACTGGCGCGAGATCCCGCTCGCGACGATGCTCGCGCGCCGCATGCCGACGATCGGGATCATCCTCGATCACTGCGGCAAGCCGGACATCGCCGGCGGGGGCGGAGGGGCCAGGGCCGAGGCGATCGCCGAACTCGCGACCTGCGCCAACGTGACCTGCAAGCTCTCGGGCCTGATGAACTGCGCCGCGGCCGGCGCCGGCGTGGCCGAGATCGCAGCCTACGCCGATCATGTGATCGCGGCGTTCGGGCCGGGTCGGGTGATGTGGGCCAGCGACTGGCCCCCGCTCGATCTCGCGTCGAGCTACGGCGCCTGGCGCGGGATCACCGACGAAATTCTCGGGGCGCGCCCGGAGGCCGATCGCGCCCGCATCCTCGCCGGCACGGCCGCAGAGGTCTACCGCCTTCCTTCGCCCCCGGAGACCCGACCATGACCGCCCCTTCGACCCTCGGCTTCATCGGCGTCGGCCTGATGGGCCACGGCGCGGCGAAGAACCTGCGCGAGCGGGGCGGCCACGCCCTGACCATCCTGGGGCATCGCAACCGAGCGCCGGTCGACGACCTGATCCGCCGCGGCGCGCGCGAGGCGGCGACGCCGGCCGAGGCGGCGCGCGGGGCGCGGGCGGTCTTCCTGTGCCTGCCCTCTTCGGCCGAGGTCGAAGCCGTCGTCTACGGCGCCGAGGGTCTGATCTCCGCGATGGAGCAGGGATCGACGCTGGTGGACATGACGACGGCCGATCCGACCGTGACGCGGAGGATCGGCGCCGATTTCGCGGCGCGGGGCGTCCGGATGCTCGACGCGGCGCTCGGCCGCACCCCGCGCGAAGCCGAGGAGGGACGCCTGGCCACGTACGTCGGCGGCGAGTCGGCGGTTCTGGACGAGGTGCGCCCGTTCCTGTCGGCCTTCGCCGACACGATCGTGCATTGCGGGCCACTCGGCGCGGGCACGACCTGCAAGCTGGTCAACAACTCGGTGACGATCGGGATGGCCACGCTCTTCGCCGAGGCCTTCGCGACGGCGGCGAAGGCGGGCGTGCGGCTGGACGCGCTCGCCGACGTGCTGTCGGCCGGCGGGGCGGACGGGCGGATGTGGCGGATGCTCGAGCCCTGGATCCGCGACGGCGACGACAGCCACCTCAAGGGGCCTCTGCGGATCGCCGCGAAGGATCTGCGGGCCTACGGCCGCGTCGCCGAGGCGGCGGAGGCCGCCGTGCCGGTGGCGCAGGCGGTGTCGCAGGCGCTGCGGCTCGCGATCAATCAGGGACATGCGGAGGTCTATCTCTCGGCCTTCGCCGGCGTGATCGCGCAGATGAACGGCGCGGAGATTCGCAGGCCATGACGCGACCGGGCCATCGAAGTCCGGCTCCAGCGGACCGGTGCAGCGCCGGTTCGCACGCGTGCGAACCAGTCAAGCCATTGACTTTGTTGACTGAAAAGCTCGCGACGCCTCTCGGGGAAGCCCGGCCAACCGCGCGAGTCGGCCGTGCGTTCGGACCAGGCCCGACCGCGGGAGCGACCGGATGAGGCTGCGCATCGCGCCCGCCGCGCTCACGGCCTTCGCCGCGGCGATCTTCCGGGCAGCGGGCAGTTCGGCCATGGAGGCCTCTACGGTGGCCGAGCATCTGGTCGAGGCCAATCTCGTCGGCCACGATTCACACGGCGCGATTCGCATCGCGAAATACGTCGATTGGGTCCGCCGGGGCGAGCTCGTTCCGAACGCGTCCGCCGCGGTGGCGCTCGATAAGGGCGCGCTCGCGCTGGTCGACGGGGCCTTCGGCTACGGGCAGGTCGTCGGCCGGCTCGCGATGAACGAGGCGGCGGCGCGCGCGCGGGCGCACGGCTTCGCGCTGGTCGCCATCCGCAATTCGGGGCACCTGGGGCGGATCGGCGCCTGGGCGGAGCAGCTCGCCGAAGCCGGCCTCGTCTCGGTGCATTTCGTGAACACGTCCGGCTACGGCATCCTCGTTGCGCCCCATGGCGGCAGCGACCGGCGGCTCTCGGCCAATCCGGTCGCCGCCGGCGCGCCGCGACCGGGGCGCGCACCGCTGATCCTCGACATCGCCACCTCGATGATCGCCGAGGGCAAGATCCAGGTGGCCCGCAACAAGGGCGAGGCCTTGCCCGCGGGCGCGGCGCTCGACTGGCGCGGCCGGCCCACCATCGACCCGGCCGCCTTCTACGGACCGCCGCCCGGCGCGATCCTCCCGTTCGGGGGGCACAAGGGCTCGGGGCTGTCGTTCTTCTGCGAGATCCTGGCCGGTGCATTGACCGGAGGACTGGCCAGCAACCCGGAGTCGGCCACCGCCGGCCGGCTGGTCAACAACATGCTGAGCCTCGTGGTCGACCCCGGCGCCTTCTGGGCGCGCGACGCCTTCGCCGAGGACCTCGCGCGGCTCGTCGACTGGACAACGGGATCGCCGCCGCTGGAGCCTGGGGGTGAAGTCCTCCTGCCGGGCGAGCTCGAGGCCCGGACGCGCGCCGAGCGGACCGCGCAGGGTGTCCCGTTCGACCCCGAGAGCTGGCGGTCGATCGTGGCGACCGCGGAGTCGCTCGCGGTGAGCGCCCCGGCGACCCGGACCGAGGAGTAGACGGCGATGCGCGACAATCCGGTGCGGCGAAAGCTGATGGCGGGCGAAACCGTCTATGGCATTATGGCCGCGGAGTTCTTCACCCCCGGTTTCTGCCAGATCGCCGCGAACGCCGGCGCCGAATACGCGATCTTCGACATGGAGCACGGCGGCGTCGGCATCGACACGCTGAAGACCCAGTTCGCCCTGGCGCGCGGGACCGGTCTCGTGCCGCTGGTGCGCATCCCCGGGCACGCCTACCACCTCGTTGCGCCGCTTTTGGACGCGGGCGCGATGGGGATCATGGAGCCGATGGTCGAAACCGCCGAGCAGGCCGCCGAGCTCGCGGCCTGGTGCCGCTATCGCCCGCTCGGCCGGCGCGGCGTGGGGTTCAGCGTGGGCCACGACGACTACGGGCTGGAGCCGGTCCCGCCGCGCATGGCGGCGGCCAACGCGCGGACACTGGTCATTCCGCTGATCGAAACCGCGCGGGGCATCGCGAACGCCGAGGCGATCATGGCGACGCCCGGGATCGACCTCGGCTGGATGGGCCACTACGACCTGACCGACTCGATGGGGATCACCGCACAGTTCGACCGCCCCGAGTTCCAGGCCGCGCTCGACCGCTTCCTGTTCGCCTGCGCGACGGCCGGCAAGCCGGCGGGCGTGATCGGAACGAACGTGCCGATGGTGCGCGACTGGCGAGCGAGGGGCTTTCGCTGCCTCTGCTACGGCACGGACGTGACGGTGTTCCAGACGGCGCTGGCCGCCGCCCTGGCCGAACTGCGGGCGGACCCGGCGTGACCGCGGCGGGACGAACGGCCCCGGAGGCGCGCGCTGCGGCGCACCTGTTGCGTTGCGAACGCATGGGCGCGCGGATCGCCGGGCTGCCGGACGACCTCGCCCCGCCGGACCGGGCCGAAGCCTATCGAGTCCAGGCGGCGCGGGCCGCGCTGTGGGGAGCGCCCGTCGCCGGTTGGAAGATCGGCGCGACCAGCGCCGGCGGGCGCCGCCTGCTCGGGGTGGACGGCCCGGTCGCGGGTCGGGTTCCTGCGGATCGCGTGGCGCCGCCGGGCGCCACGATCCCGCTTCCCCAAACCGCGATGGGCCTCGCCGAAATCGAGATCGCGTTCCGCTTCGCCGCCGATCTGCCGGCCCGGTCCGGCCCGTACTCCGCCGAAGCGGTGAGCGCCGCGGTCGCCACGCTGCACCTCGCCATCGAGCTTCCCGAGACCCGCTTTCTGCAGCCGGCGACGGTCGGCGCGGCGCAGATCATCGCCGACAACGCCTGCGGCGGGTGGCTGGTCCTCGGCCCGGCCGTGGCGGTCGACTGGCGCAGCCTGAATCTGAGCGGGGTCCGCGCCGTCCTTTGCGCCGGCGACGGGCCCGAGGCCGAAGGCGTCGGGTCGAACGTGCTCGGCGATCCGACCGCGGCGCTCGTCTGGCTCGTGAACGAGACGACCCTACATGGCGAAACGCTCGTCGCCGGGCAGTTCGTCTCGACCGGCAGCCTGACGGCGCCGGTCCCGGTCGAGCCCGGCGACGTGGTGATCGCGGACGTGCCGCCCTTGGGTGGCCTGAGCGCAACGATCGGCTAGGCGCGGCCGCCGGAGCGATGGGGAGAGCGATCTTGGGCGGCACGCGACGGGCCGAGGTGATCCCGGCGCAGCGGCGAGCGCTGGTTCTCGAGCACATCCGCCTGAAGGGCGCCGCCTCGATCCACGAACTCGCGGCGGAAATCGGCGCGTCGCATTCGACCATCCGGCGCGACCTCGAGGATCTCGAGAAGAAGGGCTATCTCGAGCGCGCGCACGGCGGCGCGCTGCTCCAGCGCACCAGCAACGCGACTTTCGAGCCCGAGGCCGCGATCGCCGCCGAGTTCTCCCGGGCGCAGAAGGACGCGATCGGCTTCGCCGCCGCCGCCACCCTGACCCCGGGCGAGGCGGTGATCTTCGACAGCGGCTCGACCGTGCTCGCCGCGGCGCGGGCGGTGGCGGCGCGCAACATCACGCTCACCGTGGTGACCAACGATCTCGGGACCGGCCAGGTGCTGGCCTCGGCCGAGCGGATGCGGGTGGTGATCCCCGGCGGCAGCATCCGGCCGGGATCGCTCACCCTCACCGGCGAACCTGGTCACGAGTTCCTCGGGACGCTCAACGTCGACGTGGCCTTCATCGGCATCCACGCGATCTCGGACGGGTATCTGACCGACACCTCGCTGGAGCTCGCCGCGATGAAGCGTGCGATGATCGCGGCCGGGCGGCGCGTCGTGTTGCTCGCGGACGCCACGAAGTTCCAGGAGGCGGCGTTCTGCCGGGTCTGCGAGGTGGCGCAGATCGACGAGGTGATCACCGACCACCGCGCCGATCCCGGCCTGATCGCCGAGCTGCGCGAGGCGGTAATAGGTAAAGTTCCATTATTAACGATACCATCCATTACGTTAGCATCAGCACTGTAGCCAGCCATAATACAAGGATGAGTTCCACCATCAGGAATACTTACAGTAGCAGTATATTCAACAATAAGAGTTCGTCCGAGTAAAACACGTTGAGGTGTAATAATACCGTTCCATTGAAAATTATTTGGTGATGCAGTTGTTGCAGGAATATGTCTGTATTGAACTTGAGATGCACCGACTTCTGTAAATTGAGTTGGATGATCAGAAATTGAAATACGAGGGTCTAGAGAAATTTTATTTTCTATTTGGGCCATTTTATATAAAATAAGAAAAGAAAATAAATAAAAATTT
>JANOEW010000788.1:0-5201 GCA_031413475.1 Amaricoccus sp. | reverse complement strand
GCACGATAGGCGGCCTCAGATTGCCCCGCAGGCCCTCAGCAGAGGGTGGCCGGATGCCCGTGGAACGGGCGGCCGGATCGCCGTGGAATGGGTGGCCGGATGTTCATGGAACCGGTGGCCGGATCATCGTGGTGCACGCAGACCGGCACGGTCTGGCAGGCGCTCGGCGCGCCCGAGGACTTCTCCGATGCGGACTTCAGCCTGGTGCACGACGCCGATCCGACGAAGAGGGCGCTGTTCAACCTCTCGGGGCTCAGCGCCGGCACGACGCGGACCTATTCGCTGCCGAACACCTCAAGCGAGCTCGCGATCCTCGCCGGAACGCAGACCTTCACCGGGGCGAAGACCTTTTCCGGCACGCTCACCGCCTCAGGCGCGACCGCGACGATCGGCACCGCGACAGGGACCGCGACCTACGGCGTCGGCACTGGCGCAACGGCAGGCGGCTCCACCAAGACCGTGAACCTCGGCACCGGCGGGGTGGCAGGCTCGGACACCGTCGTCAACATCGGCTCGGCCACCGCTGGCGCGGACGGCACGACCGTGGTCAACACGCCCACCGTTACCTTCGCCAACGCTGTCACTGAGGTCGGCATGCCCCAGGCCAACCTCACCGCGCAGCTGCTTGGTCTCGGCGGCGCGACAGCCGACAGCTTCAATCGGCTCTCGCTCAATGCCCCGTCGGTACTGCTCAACAATGCCGGCGCAGGCATCGAGGCGACCGTCAACAAGGCCGGGGCCGCCAACGACGCCGCCTTCGCCTTCAAGACCGGCTTCTCTGCTCGGGCGCTCTTTGGCCTGCTCGGCGACGACGACTTCCGGGTGAAGGTCAGCCCGGACGGCGCGACCTTCCACGACGCGCTCCAGGTCGACCGAAGCTCCGGCCAGGTCGAGCTGCCGAAGCCCGTTGTGCTGCCCGGGCTGGCCGCCGCGCCGTCGCCACCCGCCTCAGGCAAGATCGCGGTCTACGCGCGCACCCGCGCTGGCGCGCCTTGGCTCGACGTGATGCGCCCCTCGGGGCGGGACTTCCCGCTGCAGGCGCATTTCGGGGTGAACCGCATCGCCAACTGGTCGCCCTCGACCAGCACGACGGTCAACACCGAGGGCCTTCCGATCACCTCTGTCGGCACCGTCTCGACCCCGACGCTCGCCGCCACCAACCTCGCCACCAGCATGCGCCGCTGGCGGCTGACCTCGGCCGCAACCGCCGACGCGGCGGCCGAACAGCGCAGCGCCGGCTGGGCCTGCTGGCGCGGCAACGCAGCCGGGCTTGGCGGCTGGACCTTCGTGACGCGGCTCTCCCCCGCGACGCTGCAGGCGACCGGGATGGGGTTCTTCGGGCTCTACGGCTCGACCGCGGCGCTGGCGACGACGCTGACCTTGAGCGCCGTCGCCAACTGCCTCGGCATCGGCTTTCAGCGCGGCACCCACACGCGATGGCAGATCGTCCACAACGACGCGTCTGGTGCGCCGACGCTGATCAACGCGAGCTCGACCTTCACGCTCGCGACCGACGCGGTGATCACCCTCACCATCGCCGCCGCGCCGAACGCCGGATCGGTGTGGGTGCGGATCGTCGACGAGCCGTCGGGGACGGTGTTCGAGCGGGAGCTCACCACGGACCTGCCGGCCAGCACCCAGTTCCTCTCGCCGCGGCTCTACATGAACAATGGCGCGACGGCTGCGGCGGTCGCGTTCGATTGCTCGGGGGTGTACGTTGAGACGGACTATTGAGCCGTCAAGCACCGACATGAGCGAGCGATCCAAGCTGACAGAAGCGGTTTGAGTCATGCGATTCTTGCATGGCGGAAGTCCCGTACTTGTTTGTTGTGCAGTGCAGCATAGGCCATACATTGCATGGTGCGAGGCAGGATTGCCCGCACAACGAAGCTGAAGGATGTCCACCATGACGAATGCTTGGACGAAGTACCGGAACTTCCGGCGCACGCTCTCCGAGCTCCGGGCGCTGCCGATCGACAGCCTGCTCGACCTCGATATTCACCGCGGCGATCTGAAGACGATCGCCCACCGCGCGGTCTACGGCCACTGAGCGCGGCGAGGCGGCGCTTCAATTGCGCCGCAGCCCCCAGCAGCCGAGCCAACCCGAAAGGACACCGACCATGGCACACGCCATCACTCTCAACGACAATGTTTCCTACGCCGACCAGCCGGGCTTCTTCGCCCGCCTGCACAAGGTCCTTGCCGACCACCGCGCGTATCTCGCGACCTACAACGAGCTGAATGCGCTCAGCGATCGCGAACTGGACGACATCGGGCTGTCGCGGCTGAATGTCCGCGACGTCGCCCGCGAGACCGTCTACGGAAGCTGATACCCGCGCCTTTGGAAGCTGCCATAGGGGCCGCAAATCCCAAGCGCGGTCCCCTCAGACGGCCAGGCCTGCCGCCCCGGTGGCGCCCCGTTCTGGTCTCGGGGTCTTCTCAGTTCCCGAGAACATAGCTTCCCGGCGCGTCCTCGATCACGGCGAGGCCGCCGTCTCCCGGGCGGCGGGCGGGGACCGGCTTCGCGCGGTCCTTCGTCTCCAGCCATTCCGCCCAGAGCGGCCACCAGGAGCTCTCGGTGTAGGTCGCGCCCGCGAGCCACTCCTCGGCCGTGTCTGGGTAATCGTCGCGGGTCCAGTACCCGTACTTGGGACGCTCGGAGGGCGGGTTGATCACGCCCGCGATGTGACCGGAGCCGCCAAGGACAAAGCGGACCTCTCCGCGCAGGAGCCGGGTCGTGGGATAGACCGAAGCCCAGGGCGCGATATGGTCTTCCTTCGTCGCCAGCACGAAGCAGGGCGTCCTGACCCGGGAGATGTCGATGGGGGTCCCGTCGAGCGACAACTGGCCGGGCTTGCGCAGGCCATTCTCGATGTAGATCCTCTCCAGATACCACAGCAGCATCGCCGCCGGCAGCCGCGTAGAATCCGAGTTCCAGAACAGGAGGTCGAAGGCCGGCGGCTTCTTCCCCATCAGGTAGTTCATCACGTGGAACGACCAGATCAAGTCGTTCTCCCGGATCATCGCGAACATGTCCTGGAGGTGGTGGTTCTCCAGGTATCCGGTGGCCTCCATGTGCTCGCGCAGGGCGACCAGGCGATCCCTGTCGATGAAGACGCCGATCTCGCCGACGTCGGTGAAGTCCACCATCGTCGCGAGCGTCGTCGCCGATGCGACCCGGTTGTCCTTGCGGGCCGCGAGCCACGCGAGCGTCGCGGTAACCAGGATGCCGCCGATGCAGAAGCCGAGGATGTTGACCCGCTTCTCGCCGGTCGCGGCATGGATCGCGTCGAGCGCCGCGAGCGGGCCGAGCCTCATGTAGTCCTCGAAGCTCTTCTCCGCATGCGCCCTGGTCGGGTTGACCCACGAGATCACGAAGACGCTGTGCCCGCGCTCCAGCATGTAGCGCACCAGGCTGTTCTTCGGCCGCATGTCGAGAATGTAGTACTTGTTGATCCACGCCGGCACGAAGAGCAGCGGGCGCTTGCGTTGGGTTTCCGTCAGTGGCGCGTACTGGATGAGCTGCATCAGGTCGTTCTGGTAGACGACCTTGCCCGGCGTCGTCGCGAGGTCGCGGCCGACGACGAACGCCTCCTTGTCGTTGGTGGAAATGTCGAGACGGCCTTCGCCGCGCTCCAGATCGTCGAGCAGGTTCTTGAACCCGTCGAGGACGCTCTGGCCCTCGGTTTCGATGAAGCGGCTCCGTGCGGCCGGGTTCAGGGCCAGGAAGTTGCTCGGCGACAGCGCGCTCAGGAACTGCCGGGTGTAGAACTCGACGCTCAGATGGTCCTTCGATCCCTTGGGCAAGGCGTCAAGAAGCTTGTCGACCGCCCCTTCGACGGCCAAATGCGCATCGCGCAGGCCGCGGCTGATCGGGTCGCCCTCCCAGGTCTTGTCACGAAAGCGCTTGTCGGCAACGGTGTGGCCAGCGCCGCTCCAGGCGTCGATCCAGGCTTTCGTCGCATCGCGCCATGCGGCCTCTTGGAAAGCGGCAAGCTCCATCGGATTCTGCGCGAATTCGACGAAGGCCTTCATGGCCGCTGCGCCGGCGGCGTTCGCATCGACGATCGAGAACTCGTGGCCAGCCGCCTTTGCGACGGCTGTAGATTGCGCGCTCAGCGCCAGCTTCTGGGCGCGCTGCATCAGCTCCCAGAACTGGGTGGCCTGCGCCGTTGCCGATTCTTGTTGCATCCGCTCCCCATGCGTATCCGCAAATCATAGCCGGACGACCGCCGAAGAGCACGAACTCCTCGCACTTGGCGGCATCTCCATGAAGCCGAGGCGGTACGTAGGAAACTGCGATCGGGCGCCCGAACCGGACACCCGATCTGTTCGATGCAGAGTTTGCGTCAGGGTTCGCGCCTGATCACATCATGCCATCCATGCCGCCCATGCCGCCGCCTCCCATGCCGCCAGCTTGGCCCTTCGGCTCCGGCTTCTCTGCGATCATCGCCTCGGTGGTGATAAGCAGGCCGGCGACTGAGGCGGCGTCCTGCAGCGCGGTGCGCACGACCTTGGCCGGGTCGATCACGCCGAACTTGAACATGTCGCCGTACTCCTCGGTCGGGGCGTTGAAGCCGAAGCCGGGATCGTCGGACTCCATGACTTTGCCGGCGACGACCGAACCGTCCACTCCGGCATTCTCGGCGATCTGGCGCAGCGGCGCCTGCAGCGCCTTGCGGACGATCGCGATGCCCGCAGTCTGGTCGGAGTTCGCCCCCTCCAGCCCCTTGAGCTTCTTCGATGCGCGCACCAGCGCGACGCCGCCGCCAACTACCACGCCCTCCTGCACCGCGGCTCGGGTGGCGTTGAGCGCGTCGTCGACGCGGTCCTTGCGCTCCTTCACCTCGGTCTCCGAGGCGCCGCCAACCCGGATGATCGCAACACCGCCGGCGAGCTTCGCCAGCCGCTCCTGCAGCTTCTCTTTGTCGTAGTCCGAGGTGGTGTCCTCGATCTGGGCGCGGATCTGGGCGACCCGGCCTTCGATCTCGGTCTTCTCGCCGCCGCCGTCTACAATGGTGGTTTCGTCCTCTTCGATGGTTCGGACTTCTCGATTTCCGGCAGGACCATATCCCCGAGCGGCGCTTCGAGAGGAGGCACTTTTATCGCAAGACCCCGCTCTTCGATCGCTTGTTGTCGTTCGACGTCAAACTGGAAGCCGCCGGTCCGCGTCACTAAAAGCCGCCCCGGGCGTGCGGGGG
>JANOEW010000787.1:0-2906 GCA_031413475.1 Amaricoccus sp. | reverse complement strand
CCTTAGAATACAGCTCCACGCCATACATCCTTCCGCCTCCAGATCACCACGGTGACCCAGAGACTGACCACTGGCGGGATTCTACGCCGCCCCAGCCCGGAGTGCCCGGGCGGTTCCGTGGCCGGTTATGCCGGCGCCCTTCCCATCGGCGAACCCCTTCCTGATGCGGCAGGTGGTTTCGTCTTCGCAGTCCTCACAGCGCTGGTAGGCGCGCCGCGACAGGCATGGCAGCGGCGCGATCGGCCCGTCGATCATCCGCAGCAGTTCGCTCAGCGGGATCGCCGATGGCTCCTTGATGAGGAGATATCCGCCGTTCCGTCCCCGGACCGAGGCGATGAACCCCGCGTTGCGGATCTCGAGCAGGATATGTTCGAGGAAGCGCTTCGGCGTTCCCGACCGCTGCGCGATCTCTTCGATCCGCAGCGCCGCCCCGTCACCCGCCCGCTCGTCGGCCAGCACGGTCAGCGCCTTCAAGGCGTACTTCATCTTTTGCGTGATCATGCGCCCTGTTAGGGCGGTCGCACGCGCCGTTCAACATCGTTCGATCAATCGTGCATAGGCGTTTTGCGTCGCTCGGACCTGTGACGAGCGGACGATACGACCAGTAAGCGGACGATCAGTATAAAAGACTCAATCGACCCGCCGGCTCGTGCGTGTCCGGTCCTCGTCCGCGAGCGAGCGCACGAGCGCGAGCACCGAGCCGCGTGTGCTCGCTTCGCTGATCGCCGCGAAGGCGGCGGTCAGCTGACGCACTTCCTCCGCGCTCGCGGCCGAGCCGGCTTCGCCGCTGCCGCCGCGCGCGCCGTTCGGCGCGCCGGCGGAAAGGCCGTCGAAGAAATGGCTGGTCGTCACGCCGAGATACTCGGCGATCTGGAACAGTCGCCCGGCGCCGACGCGGTTCGACCCTTTTTCGTATTTCTGCACCTGCGAGAAGGTCAGGCCGAGATGCCGGCCGAGGCGCCCCTGGCTGACCCCGAGCGTCTCGCGACGCTCGCGCAGGCGCCGGCCGACATGAACGTCGATATCGCGTGCTGACAATGCCACTCACTCACCCCATGACTCCGGCGCGCCGCACCGATTCGCCGCCGCAGTCCAAGGACCGCGGAATGCGCCAACCGGCGTCTGTCGGGCGTCCCACCACTCCCTTCAGAAGTTATCGACGCGAACGCAAAGAAGCGCTACCGCTAAAGTTTGAGACAGTTAATCCGAAAACTGCCAATAGCGCAATCAAAGCGGGCAGATCGCCCGATCGCGCGTATATCGTCTCAGGCAGCGCCGCCGGCAATCGCGTGTCGATGAAGCCGGCGGTTCCGAGCGGCAACGACGCCGTGATGCGACCCATCGGGTCGATCATCGCCGAGATCCCGGTGTTCGCCGCGCGCGCCAGCGGCAGGCCCTGCTCGATCGCGCGCGCGCGCGCCTGCGCGAGGTGCTGGTAGGGGCCCGCGCGCGTGCCGAACCAGGCGTCGTTGGTCACCTGCACGATCCACTCGGCCCGGCCCTCGGGAGCGCGCATCGCCGAGGGAAAGATGGCTTCGTAGCAGATCAACGGCTGAAATGGCGGCAGCCCCGGGGCGAAGATCAGCCGCGGGCCCGGCCCGGAGCGGAAGCCGCGTTCGGTCAGCGTCGCCAGCCGTGGCCCGCCGAGCCGGCCGATCAGCGCGGCGAGCGGCACGTATTCCCCGAACGGCACCAGCCTGTGCTTGTCGTAGACCGCCGCGGGCGTGCCGTCCGGGCGCAGCACGGCGAGGGAATTGAACCAGTCCTCGCGCCCGGCCGTCGCCGCGAGCCGGTTGATCCCGAGGATCACGGTCCCGTCCGGCGCCGCAGCCGCCACTTCCGCCAGCATCGCGTCGGCATAGCCGAGCACGAACGGCACCGCGGTCTCGGACCAGATCGTGACGTCGGGCCTCGGCTCGGCCGGCGCGCGCGTCGCCGCCAGATGACGCGCATAGAACTCGGCCTGCATGTCGGGGCGCCACTTCAGGTGCTGCGCGGCGTTCGGCTGCACCAGCCGCACCACCACCGGCTCGGCCCGCTGTGGCGGGGGCAGCGCCAGGCGCCAGGCGCCGAAGCCCCAGCCGGTCGCCACCAGCGCCACCGCGAGCGCGATCGCGCCGCCAGCCCCCGCCCGCGACCGGGCCGATCCGGGCAGCAGACCCGCCGCCAGCGTCAGGAAACTCAGCCCGAACGGCCCGATGACGGCCGCCGCCTGCATCACCGGGGTCTCGATCCAGGCGTAGGCGGGCAGCGCCCAGGGGAAGCCGGTCAGCACAAAGGCCCGCGCGACCTCGGCGAGCGTCAGCAGGCAGGCGAGCGCCAGCGCGCCCGCGATCCCGGACCGCCCGACCGCCCGCGCCGCGGCGAACGCCGCGCCCCAGAACAGCGCCAGCCCGCCCGCCATCAGCACCAGCGCGAACGGCGCCATCCAGCCGTGCCGCTCCGGATTGACCAGGAACGGCTCGACGATCCAGAACAGCCCCGCGGCGAAGAACCCGGCGCCCGCGGCCCATCCGCGTGCGAACGCCGCGCGCGCAGAGCCGGCGCCCTGCGTCAGCCAGAGCAGCGGGGGCAGCGCGAGAAAGACGATCCACGGGAAGGAGACGGGTGGCTGCGCCAGCGCCAGCGCCGCGCCGGCCACGGCCGCGAGCCCGATCGCGCCGCCGCCGCCGAGCGCGCGGACGCGCGACGCCGGATCGGGCATGCGCGCCTACTCGGCCGCTTCGGCGGCGGCCGGCTCCGCTTTGCCCTCGCGCCGGACGCGCAGCCGCAGGCGCTTGACCTTGCGCGCGTCGGCGTCGAGCACTTCGAATTCGTGGCCGTCAGGATGCACCACCACCTCGCCGCGGGCCGGAACCCGTCCCGCGAGGCGAAACAGCAGGCCGCCGAGCGTGTCGACTTCTTCG
>JANOEW010000786.1:0-2917 GCA_031413475.1 Amaricoccus sp. | reverse complement strand
GGACGAACTCCAGCGCCTGGATCACGTCCATGTAGGCGGTGACGGCGGCGAACAGCACCTCCTGCTCGACGTTGACCAGACTCGCCCGCCCGGCGGCGATGCCGTAGCGCGCCGACTCCAGCGCCGCCTTGCTCTGGCCGTTGTCGAACAGCAGCAGCCGCGCCTCGAGCGCCGCGGCGAGCACGTTGTCGAACGGAAATTCCTCGACATCGGTCTGCCGCTGGGCCGTGCCGGTCGCCGAGACCTGCGGCCGCCGCGATGCCCGCGCCTGCGGAACGTTCTCGTCGAGCGCCCGCAGCGACGCGCGGTTGGAGTCGAGCAGCGGGCTGGTCTGGTACGCCTTGATCAGTGCGTCGGTCAGCGTCTCGGCCGTGAGCGGCCCTGCGCCCCAGGGCGCCAGCGCCAGCGCGAGCGCCAGCGCCATTCCTCGAAGTTTCATGTCCGGCCCCGATACCTGCGCGATTCGACGGCCCCCGTTGGTCGGGGCTTGTGACGACTATCGGTCGGAGGGGCTCAAAACTCAAACGCTTTCGCTGCGGCGAACCCGGGCAGCACCGGCGCGGTGGCGTCGAAGACGCGCCGCCAGGCCACTCCCTGCGCGGTGTTGACGCCGAGCCGCGCCTGTCCCAGCGGGCCGTCCATGAAGATCGCGACGATGCGCCCGCCGGACTTGAGCTGTGCGACCAGCGCCTCGGGCAGCCGCTCGACGCCGCCCTCGACCACAATGGCGTCATAGAGCCCGTGCGCCGGCACGCCGTCGACGAGCGGCCCGGTCTCGACCGCCGCGTTGTCGACGCCGTGCGCAGTCAGCGTCGCCTCGGCGTCCGCGGCCAGGCGCTCGTCCTCCTCGAGCGCGACCACCGCCTCGGCCATGCGCGCAATCACAGCAGTGGAGTAGCCGAGGCCGCAGCCGAGATCGAGCACCAGATCGTTCGGCCCGATCGCGACCGCGTCGAGCATCTTGGCAAACACCCGCGGATCGAGCACCACCCGCCCCGGCCCTAGCGGCACGTGTCCGCCGAAATAGGCGACGGGGCGCAGCGCCGCCGGCACGAAGTCCTCTCGGGGAACGTCGAGCATCGCCAGAATGATAGGGTATCGCGTAACGTCCGATGGCCGGACCTGGCCATCGACCATTGCTTCCCGGGCGGCGGCAAAATCGTTCATGCTCGGGCCTCTCGACGGACTGCGCGCCGGTTTGATCGCATGTTTCCCCGTGTCAAGCAACGCGACCATCCCGATTCGCAGCTTGCCCGAGCGGCGAGAGATTGTTAGTTCACCATCGGAGCGGCGACGTGGCGGAGTGGTCACGCAGCGGATTGCAAATCCGTGCACGCCGGTTCGATTCCGGCCGTCGCCTCCAAGGTTTTCAGTAGTTTAGCCGATAGGTGACAAATCTTCGCCGGCGAGAGGTAGCGGATAAGCACCAGGCGGGCCTCGGTTCACCCGAAATTATGAAGGCCAACACCGGTCCGCGCCTATGGCGAGCGGCCTGCGACGGCTCCGGAAAACAGCAGCGCCGACCGAGCAAAAGAAAAAGGGCGGCCCGTGAGGACCGCCCCCTTTGCAGAACTGCGACCGCCTCGCCTGGCCATGCCCCGCCGTGCCGCGCCGCGCCCTGCCATGACCGCCGAGCCTTGCCCAGCCGCGCCGAGCCCCGCCGGGCCGGGCCACGCCTGACCTTGACCGCCTTACCGTGACCAGTCGGCGCCGCTATCCCGGCGCCTTCCACGCCGCCGTCCCGAGGAACGCGGCGATTTCAGTTAGCTCACGTGCCGCATATCGTGTCGGCGCGAGCCGCGCGCAAGGGTCAGCCGTCGCCCGCCAGCGCCGCTTCGAGCTCGCACCGCAGCCGCCAGCTTTCGGCCCAGAGCGCGGCGTCGCAGTAGGACGGCGGCGTCGGGCCGTCGACGCCCAGCGGCGACTCGTGCCACGGTCGCAGGCCCAGATGCATATGCAGCGAATGCCAGTCGCCGCGGCGGTAGGCTTCAACCGCAGCGGCCGTGACGCGGGCGTGCGCCTTCGGCTGGCGGCGCTTGCGCGGCATTGGTCCTAGTTCCTATTCGAGCGAAGCGGCGGCGGTCGGTCGAAGGCCGCGAAGGAATCGGACGCGTCGAGGTCCAATTCGCGGATCAGCCGGGCCAACAAGACCGTGCTGTTGCGCTGCGCGACCACGCCGGGGTGTTGCTGCATCCGGCCTTGCGGGTCCGTGATGGTTAGCCCGCCATTGACGGCCAGCGCCTCGCGCGCCGCCGTGATCACGTCCATCTGCTCGCAGGCGGCTTGCAGCAGCAACAGGTGGTGCGCCGCCAACTCGAATTCGGCCACCGTCGACCGCCAGAACGCCGAAGCCTGCGCCGACAGATGCGCCGGGGCGGGAACGTCGCCATGCCGGGGCGGATCGGCCGGCGGATCAGGTGGAACGATCGCCAGTGAGGCGGGAGCTTTGCGGCCTCTCTGTCTCATCGGGGCGGTCCTTTCATGCGCGGGGGGTCATTGGGGGCGGTCATTAACATTCTCAGACGGGTCACCGGTTTCCTTACTTGCTCTGTACTAGGTTTTACTGGTGCCGCCCGCGTAGGTTGAGCAGCCTGGTGCGGTTACACTCAGCGTTGTATTACGTCCGCATGATCCCATGCCTTCATTCCTCATCGCCTCGCGGTGGATACGTTGACAGGACGCCGGACAGCGACGGCAGCACGCGTCGTCGCTGCCCGGCTGGACCCTCGAGCCGGACGCCAATCTGGCCCGTGGGTGTCTCGAAGCGCGGCGGCGGTCGAGACGTTCGCCGCGTTGATCTCTTGCATCTGGGCGAGCAGCGCCTTGAGCTCGGCGATGATGGCCAGCAACTCGAGCAGTTGAGCCAGGTGCTGCTCTTCGCGGTCCCGCAGCTGGTCCAGATCGAAGAGGCGCGCCA
>JANOEW010000785.1:0-8251 GCA_031413475.1 Amaricoccus sp. | reverse complement strand
CCGGAACCATGGACACGCCACAGAACCGCGCGGCGATGCCCGACGCCGATCCGGCCGGCTGGGTGACGCCGGCCGAGGTCGCCGAGGTGATCGCCTTCCTGATGGACGCCGCCGCCTCCGGCGTCACCGGCGTCGCCCTGCCGGTATCCGGCCGCGGCTGACCGGGCGCTGATCGGCCGCCATCAGGCCACGTGCAGGCCGCCGGCGGGGCGCTGCGCGGGACGGACGCCCTCGAGCGTGTCGAGCCGATCCCGGAGCGCAGCGAGCTCGTCGCGGTTGCTCGCGAGGTCCGCGGCGAGCGCCGCAGGTTCGGGAACCTCCGGCTCCGCCTCCTTCGGCCCGACGAACCGGCCGAAGAGCCAGCCCAGCAGCCGCTGCAGGTCGTCCATGATCAGGAAGAACGACGGCACCACCACCAGGCTCAGCGCGGTCGAGACGATGATGCCGCCGATCACCGCGATCGCCATCGGCGCGCGGAACGCCCCGCCCTCGCCGACGCCGAGCGCCGAGGGCAGCATGCCCGCGGACATGGCGATCGAGGTCATCACGATCGGCCGCGCCCGCTTGTGGCCCGCCTCCATCAGCGCCTCGACGCGACCCATGCCCTGGCGCATCATCTCAATGGCGAAGTCCACGAGCAGGATCGCGTTCTTGGTCACGATCCCCATTAGCATCAGGATGCCGATCAGCACCGGCATCGAGATGGCGTTCCCGGTCACGATCAGCGCCGCCGCCACGCCGCCGATGGCCAGCGGCAGCGAAAACAGGATGGTGAACGGCTGGATCACGCTGCCGAACAACAGGATCAGCACGGTCAGCATCAGCATCAACCCGAGGATCATCGCGCGGCCGAAGCTCGCCTGCAGTTCGGCCTGGATCTCCGCGTCGCCGGCCTCGGCGATCCGCACGCCAGGCGGCAGCTCGACCGCGTCGGTCAGCTCCTTGAAGCGCGCCGAAGCGGTGCCGAGCGCCACGCCCACGGGCAGGTTGGCCCCGATGGTCGCCATGCGCTGCCGGTTCAGCCGTTCGATGTTGTTCGGGCCTTCCGCGAGCACGATCTCGGCGACCGCGTTCAGGGGCACGCTCGCGCCCGAGGCGGTCGTCACCCGGAGCGCGCCGATCCGGGCGATGTCGCCACGCACCTCCTCGATCAGCTGCACGCGCACCGGGATCAGCCGGTCGTCGACCGAGACCTTGGCGAGAGCCGCGTCGATGTCGCCGATGGTCGCCACGCGCACGGTCTCGGCAATCTGGCGGGTGGTGACGCCGAGACGCGCGGCCTCCTCGAGCCGCGGGGTGACCTGCACTTCGGGCCGCGGCAGCGCGCCCTCGGCGGAGACGTTGGCGAGCAGCGGGTCGCCCCGCAGCGCGCCCTCCAGCCGGGCGACCGCCTCGTTGAGGTTGGCCTCGTCGGCGGCGAGAATGCTGAACGAGAGATCGCGCTCGCCGCGGTCGTTGAGCTTGAAGGCGCGCAGGTCGGGCACCCGGGCGAGGGCCAGGAAGATCTCCGCCTCGATCTCGTTCTGCGGACGCACGCGGCCATGCGCCGGGACCTCGGGCACGAAGCTTCCGACCACCGGCAGGGCGCGCAACGCCTCGACGGCCTTGCGCAGCAACGAATGGTCGAGTTTGTCGAGCATGACCGTGACCGAGGCCCGACGGATGTCGCGGTCGCCCGTGGGCGACGAGCCGCCGAGCACGAACACATCCGCGACGCCGTCCATTCCGGCGATGATCTCCTGCACCTGCTGGGTGGCGCGGTCGGTGTCCGCCAGCGTGGATCCCGGCGGCAACTCGACGCTGATCGGAACGCGCGAAACATCCTCGGGCGGGATGAAGCTGCCCGGGATGCGCAGCATGAAGAACAGCGAGACAGCCAGAATGCCGATCGCCGCCATCAGCGTCAGATAGCGAACCTTCAGCGTGCGGCGCACCAGGCCGAGATAGCCGCGCATGATCCAGCCGTCCTCGGTCTCGGTATGGGCGGCGTCCTTGTCGCGCATCAGGTAGGCGGCCATCATCGGCGTGATCAGGCGCGCGACCAGCAGCGAGAACAGCACCGCGATCGCGACGGTAAGGCCGAACTGGCGGAAATACTGGCCGGGGATGCCCGGCATGAATGACACCGGCACGAACACCGCCACGATCGTCAGCGTGGTGGCGATTACCGCGAGGCCGATCTCGTCCGCCGCGTCGATCGACGCACGGTAGGGGGATTTTCCCATGCGCATGTGTCGCGCGATGTTCTCGATCTCGACGATCGCGTCGTCGACCAGAATGCCGGTGGCCAGTGTGATCGCGAGGAAGCTTACGAGGTTCAGCGAGAACCCGAGCAGGTCCATCACGTAAAACGTCGGCACGGCGGACAGCGGCAGCGCGATGGCGGTGATCAGCGTCGCGCGCCAGTTCCGCAGGAACAGCAGCACGACGATGACCGCGAGCAGCGCGCCCTCGAACAGCGCGTGCAAGGCCGCCTCGTAGTTGCCGTAGGTGTAGTAGACCGTGTCGTCGACCGGGTCGATCAGGACCTCGGGATTCGCGGCGCGGATCTGAGCGAGCGTGGCCTCGACGGTTTCGGCGACGCTGACCTCGCTCGCGCCCTTGGCGCGGAACACCGCGAAGGTGACCACGGGTTCGCCGTTGAACCGGGCGAACGAGCGCGGTTCCTCGTAGGTGTCGATGACGGTCCCGAGGTCGCCGAGCCGCACGAAGCGCCCCGAGGGCAGCGCGATCGTGGTGTCGGCCAGGCTGTCGGCCGACGCCGCGTCGCCGAGCGTACGGATCGCCTGTTCCTGCGCGCCGATCTCGCCGCGCCCGGCCCCGATGTCGGCGTTCGTCTCGCGCAGCTGGGCGTTGACGGTGCCGGCGGTGACGCCGAACGAATCCAGCCGGACCGGGTCGAGTTCGACGCGGATCTCGCGCTCGGCCCCGCCGTAGCGATCGACGCGCCCGATCCCGTTCTGTCCCTGCAAAGCCCGGGTTATCGTGTCGTCGACGAACCAGCTCAATTCCTCGATCGACATGTTGTCGGAGGCGACGGCAAAGGTCATGATCGCCTGACCCTCGACGTCGATACGGGTGACGATCGGCGTTTCTATATCGCCCGGCAGGTCACCGAGGATCTGGTCGATGGCGTCCTTGACGTCCTGCACCGCCTTGTCGGTCGGCACCTCCATGCGGAACTCGACCAGGGTTTGCGATGAGCCGTCGGTGATCGTCGAATTGACGTTCTTCACCCCGGTGATGCCGGCGACCGCGTCCTCGATCTCCTTGGTGACCTGGCTTTCGAGCTCGGCCGGGGCCGCGCCCTGCTGGCTGACCGTCACGGCGACGAGCGGGACGTCGATGTTGGGGAACCGGGTGATCGGCAGGGTGTTGAACGACTGCCAGCCAAGCACCATCAGCATGAAGAATGCCAGCAGCGGCGCGACGGGATTGCGGATCGACCAGGCGGAGAAGTTCATGCGCCGCGCTCCTTAGTTCGTGGTGTCGGCCGCCGCGGCCGGAACCGGGTTGATGCGGTCGCCGTCGCGCACGAAGGCCCCGGCCTTGGCCACGACCAGGTCCCCTTCCACGAGGCCCTTGACGATCTCGACGAGGCCGCCGTCGCGAATGCCGGTCACGATCGGCGTCGCCTCGACCACGCCGTCCCGGACCCGTAGCACCTGCGTCACGAGTCCCGCACCGCTGACGGCGGAAATCGGCAGGGCGAGAGTGTCGGCGGCGCGCACGCGTATCTCGGCCTCGGCGAACATTCCGGCGCGCACGCGCTCCGAATCCGCCACGGCGATGCGCACCCGGCCCAGACGCGAGGTCTGATCGACGGTCGGCTCGACGAGACGGATCACGCCGGTGATCGGCTCGTCGAGGCCGACCACGCTGATCACCGCCGTCTGCCCCGATGCCAGATCCAGGATGTCCTGCTCCGCCACGTCGGCGCGCAGCTCCAGCGCGCCATCGCGCACGATGGCGAACAGCGCCTCGCCGGCCATGCTCGCAATCGCGCCGATGGTCGCGGAGCGATCGGTGACCCGCCCGGCGACCGGCGTGGTCACTTCGGTGCGGCGCAGTTGCAACTCGATGTCGGCGATCTGGGCGTCGACGAGGCGAACCTGGGCATGCGCCGCGTTGAGCGCCTGAGCCGCCGCGGTGACGCGGGCCAGCGCCGTCGCCGCTTCGGAGCGCGCGGTGTCCGCCGCGGCGGTCGAGGTCGCGCCCTGGTCGGCGAGTTGCACCGCACGGTCGCGCGCGCGCAGCGCCTCGTCGCGCACCGCCTCGGCTTCGAGCAACTGCGCCTCCGCCTGGGCGATCGCCGCCTCGGCGCTGGCATGCGACGCGTCCAGCTGGCTGCGCTGGAGCTTGAGCGCGGCGTCGGACAGCCGGGCCATGACCGCGCCCGCCTCGACCCAGTCGCCGACCTCGACCTCGATCGTCTCGATCGCCTGGCCTTCGATCTGCGGCTGGACGAGCACCTCCTCGACCGGGCCGATCAGACCCGAAGCGCGCACGCTCGCGACCAGCTGGGCGGATTCGACCCGCGCGACCGTGATCGCCGGCAGCGTCGGGGCCGGGGCATCCTGCGCGCGCGCGGACGGCGCGAGCGCGACAAGGAGGGCGGCGAAGAGAAAGGGAAAACGCATGGGAACGCTCATGAGCCCGCGTTCGCTTCGGCCACGCAGCCGGTTGCGACGACGTCGGAGAGGGTGAACTCGATCAGGCGGATCACAAGGGCCGCGAGGTCGCGGTCCGGCGGCTGCGCCGGACCTTGGTTGCGGGCGCCGCAGCGCATCGAAACGCCCTGCACCAGCATGATCATCAGCTGCGCGTGGACGGTGAACCGCGCTTCGGCCACGTCGCGCGGCAGATCGGCGATCCGGGCGAAAACCGCCACCAGATTGCGTACGACTTCGGCCTCCATGCGTTCGAGCAGCGCCGCGAACTCGGGCCTTCGGGTCGCGGCCGCCTCGATCTCGACCCAGATCGGCCCGTCCATGTCGTTCGGCCCCTCGATGCGCGCGCGCACCATGCGACGGAAGGCGGCGAGCGGATCAGGCGCACGCAGCACGTCGGCGAACTTGGCGCGCACCACGTCGAGTTCGCGCTCGACGATCGCCTCGACGATGGCGTTCTTCGATGGGAAATAGCGGTAGAAGTTACCGGCGCTCATCCCTGCGGCACGCGCCAGATCCTGCATGGACGCGCCGTCGAAGCCCTTGTTCGCAAAGATCGCCTTGACGCTCTCGAGAATCTCCAGCGCGCGCGGCTCGGCCGTCATGTCTTCGATCATTGTCGGATCACGCCCCCAATTCTGATGCTACTATACATGAGAATGAACGTTCATTCATCCACTCTCTTCACGGCAATGTGAAATCGGCGCATCGCCGCCGAGCCCGTCGGTCCGTGCCCTCTCGGTCCGCTGTCGATCGGCACGGCCATCGACAGTCCGGCGCCGTGGCCTGGCCCCGCCGCGCCTGCTACCTTCGGCGAGCGCGCCGCGCGCCGGACCGCTGCGAGGAGACCCGATGCCCGACGCCCGACCGATCTCACCCGCCGGCGTCTGCTGCGGGCGCTGGCCCTGGCGCCATCCGCGCTGATTGCGCCGGCCTCGGCGCAGACCGCCGCGGCCGCGGCCGGCCTGATCGCCCCGAGCGTCTGCCTGCTCGCGCCCGAACTGACCGAAGGACCCTTCTACCTCGACCCGGCGTTGGTGTGCGCCGACATCACCGAAGGCAAGCCCGGCGCGCCGGTGGAGTTGACCCTTCAGGTGGTGACCGCCGACTGCGCCCCGATCGCCGGCGCGCGGCTCGATCTCTGGCAGTGCGACGCCCACGGCGCCTATTCGGGCGTGCGCGGACCGCAGAGCGGCGCGGCGGCCGGGACCGTAGGCGAAACCTTCCTGCGCGGCACGCAGATCTCCGACGCCGAAGGCGTCGTGCGGTTCCGGACCATCTATCCGGGCTGGTACGAGGGCAGGACCGCACATTTTCACTTCAAGGTGCTGCTGGACGGCGGCTGGACGCTCACGAGCCAGATCTTCCTGCCCGACGCGCTGAGCCAGTTCCTCTACGACACGTCGCCGCCGTATTCGCAGCGGGTGCGGCGCCGGCGCACCTTCAACCGCAACGATGGCATCGCCCATGCGGCGGGCGACGGCGCCAACGCCGCCGTGCGCGAGCAGGCGGACCGCTACGTGGCGTCGCTGGTTGTCGGCATCGATCCGGCGCGGGAGCCCGGCGGCACGCCGCCACGCCGCCACGCCGCCGCGAACCGGGGCCGGCAGGGCCCGTCTCGCTCGTTCCGGGAATCGACGAGCCGTGACCGAGGCGGCCACTAACGTCGTCTTAAAACCACTATACGATTGCTGTTAGTTCCGAACGTATTGTTCGATACCCCCCAACAATTCGAAGTCTTTGTGAAGTCCTGCTGGTTGATCATGACACATAGCGTTTCGAGGGGCAGGCCGACCGCCGCCGCAATTACGTTCTCTTCGAGACGCACGGTCCCATGTCGAACTTCTCCGACCTCGAACGCGATATGCCCCCCAGGTCGGGTGATGCGCGCGAGTTCCGACAAGGTCTGCGCCACGAACGCCTGCCAGTCGGCGACGCATCGGTGCCTGGCGATCTGGACCGACTTGGCGTCGACCCCGAGGAACCAGCAGCGAAGCCAATTGTCGGTCTCATAGTCCACGATATCGAGGAACGGCGGCGAGGTGACGGTCAACGTGACCGAACCGTCGTCGATTTCGGGCGTCTCGTGCGACTGCCGCGTCAGAAGCAGGCAGTCGCGGGATTGCACCGGACCGTCCGAGAGCAGCGACTTGGTTTTCCTGGCGATGATCGCAGGGACATCGCGCAATGGAGGAACCTGCCCTCGCTTGGCATTGATCTTGCGCTGACTCTCGACCGACACTGCCTGATTGGGGGGCATGGTGTAGACCGAGAAGAACCCCGGCGAATGGCCTGTCAGCCGGTTGATCGCAACCGCCCTGATCCATGCATCAGTCCCGTCGAACAACCCGGCGCTTTCGCGTTGCAAAAGCCATGCCTTCAGGCCCTCGATAAGAGCCAGAGTATGCGGATGATAAAAGACCAAAAGCTCGTCTTGTCCGATATCATCGAAGCTTTGCCATGGTATCTCGCCCAGTCGATTCAATACCGCTGAAAGCGTCGGAGTATTCAGACGAGCCACGGTGAACGCCTTGCTGAGCGGGTTCGTATCGTTTCCGAACGGCGTCCTGCCCCTCAGGGCTGCTTCGACCGGGGTGGTGCCACGACCCATGAACGGGTCATAGACCACGTCGCCGGGCAATGAGAGCCTGTCGATGAAGAACGCCGGCAGCTGCGGCTTGAAGCAGGCGCGATAGCTGACCTCGTGTATCCTGTGCGCCTGTCGCTGGCGTGCGGTCCAGAAGTCGTTGATGAAGTAACGAACCCCACCAATCACGTCGATCTGAGTGGCGGCGCCGAACGCCGCGTGGTCGGCCAAGCCCGAAATCAGATCGAGCTCCGGTCGCGCGTCGAAAAGTGCGAGCTGTCGTTGCATTTCAGGACCGATCTGTCTGCGCGCACGGACGCGCTCCGTTGTAGACTGCGCGGTCCGCATATACCACATCTGGACTCGCCCGTCTGATACGATCGTGACCGGGAGGCGGCGGCAGGGTCAGGGCCGCCAACTGCCAATGCGAGCAAACAAATCGACGGGAACCGGCTGCTTCAGATCGAAAAGCTGGTGCCGCAGCCGCAGCTCGACGTGGCGTTCGGGTTCCGGATCACGAACCGGGCTCCGATCAGCTCGTCGGCGAAGTCGATCTCGGCGTTGGCGAGGAACGGAAGCGAGACCGGATCGATCAGCACCCGCTGGCCGCCCTTCTCCAGCACCAGATCGTCGGCCGCAGGCGCGGCGTCGAGGCTGATCTCGTATTGGAAGCCGGAACAGCCGCCGCCTTCGACCGCGACCCGCAGCGCCTTGGGCGCGGCGTCGATCTCGGCGAGCCGGGCGTAGGCGCGGTCGGTGACGCGAGGCGGAAGGGTGAGGGTCAGGGACATCGGTCGCCTCGTCTGCTAGTATCGACCATAGAGTAAGGGCGATTTCCGAGCGGAACAAGGCCGCGGCGCCCCGTGGCCGGCAGCGCTCCGCGCCACGCACCATTGCGCCCCTGTAACCGCGCCGTCGTCAGGAGGATAACTGGTACCGACGCCCCGGCTCGAACGGGGGACCCCCAGATCCACAATCTGGTGCTCTAACCAAC
>JANOEW010000784.1:0-4299 GCA_031413475.1 Amaricoccus sp. | reverse complement strand
CCTGTCGGGACGACGATCGCGGCTCGGTCGTGGCACGGTCGTCGCACGCGCCCGGGCGTCTTGTGAGCCAGACGAGAGAGCCCTACGCTCGGATCGTGGCGCCGGACAAGCTCAGAACCTATCGTGGCAGGCGGAACTTCGACCGCACCGGTGAGCCGCCCGGCGGAGCCCGGGACGCTGGCGGAAACCGGTTCGTCGTGCACAAGCACCACGCGACCGCCGACCACTACGACCTTCGGCTGGAGTTCGGGGGCGTGCTCAAGAGCTGGGCGGTGCCGAAGGGGCCGTCGCTCGATCCGGACGAAAAGCGCCTGGCGGTCGAGACCGAGGATCATCCCCTCGACTACGCGAACTTCGAAGGCGTGATCCCCGCGGGCGAATACGGCGGCGGGCCGATGATCGTGTGGGACCAGGGCGTCTGGGCCCCGATGGACGACGTCGAGAAGAGCCTCGCAAACGGCGCCTTCAAGTTCCGGCTGGCGGGCGAGAAGCTCGGCGGTGGCTGGATGCTGGCGCGGCTGAAGCCGAAGAAGGGCGAGACCAAGCGCAACTGGCTGCTGTTCAAGGAGCGCGACCTGGCCGCGGACCCGCAGGTCGACATCCTGACGGCGCGCCCGGAAAGCGTGAAGTCGGGTCGGCGGATCGAGGAGTTGGTCGCGACGACCGCGCCGGCAAAGCCGCCGCGGCTGCGCCCGGGCATCCTGCCGGGCGCCGTGAAGGCCCCCGCGCCGTCGCGCCTGCCGCCGCAGCTCGCGGCAAGCGCCGAGGCGCCGCCGGCGGGGGGCGAGTGGCTGCACGAGATCAAGTTCGACGGCTATCGCACGCTGGCACGGATCGAGGGCGGCGTGGTGCGTTTGGTCACCCGCGGCGGGCTGGACTGGACCCGGCGCTACGGCGCGCTGGCCGAGGGCTTCGCCGCACTGCCGGTCCGCGATGCGCTGATCGACGGCGAGGTGGTCGCGCTCGATGCCGGCGGGGTCAGCCGGTTCGAGATGCTGCAGGACGCGCTGTCGCGCGGCGCAGGGGCTGAGCTGGTGTTCTACGCCTTCGATCTGCCCTGGATCGCCGGCTGGGACCTGACCCGCGCGCCGCTGGTCCGGCGCAAGGCGCTGCTGCGCGACCTGCTGGCAGGGGCGGACGCGCGCGCGGCGGTGCAGTTCAGCGACCATGTGGTGGGCGCGGGCCGGGCGTTCTTCGACCGGGCGTCGGAGATGGGGCTCGAGGGCGTGGTGTCCAAACGCGCGGACGCGGTCTATCAGACGGGCCGCTCGGCGAGCTGGACCAAGACCAAGGCGCGGCTGGTCGGCGACTTTGTGATCGCGGGCTACACCGCCTCGCCGGCGGCCGGGGGGCTCGGCGCGCTGGCGGTGGCCGAATGGGTGGACGGCGAACTCGCGTATCGCGGCAAGGTCGGGACCGGGTTCGACGCGGCGACGCTCGACGACCTGCTGGCGCGGCTCGGCCCGCTGCGGGCCGGGGCGGAGCCGCTGGAGGGCGCCGCGAAGGAGGTGATCCCGGTGCGGCCGGTGCTGCACGCGCGGGTGCACTACGCCAACAAGACCTCGGAGGGGTTGCTGCGGCACGCGGTGTTCAAGGGCCTGCGGGAAGTGACGACGGCGGAGGGACCGACCATGGCGCGCAAGCGGCTGATCTCGGAGGCGGACCTCGCCGCGATCTCGATCACCAACCCGACGCGGCGGCTGTTCGGCCGCTCGGGGCCGACCAAGCTCGACATCGCGGTTTACTACGCCGCCGTGGGCGACTTCATGCTGCCGCACCTGATCGGCCGCCCGGTCAGCCTGGTGCGCTGCCCAACCGGCAAGCCGCAGGACTGCTTCTTCCAGCGCCACGCCTTCACCGGGATGCCGCCGACGATCGCCCGCTTCGAGGTGCCGTCGACCTCGGAGGGCGAGAAGACCTACATCGCGGTGGAGGACGCCAGGGGCTATCTCGCGCTGGCGCAGTTCGGGGTGGTCGAGTTCCACACTTGGGGGGCCCTGCGCCGCGCGATCGAGAAGCCCGACAGGGTGACCTTCGACCTCGATCCCGGCGAGGGGATCGACTGGCGAGTGATAATCGAGGCCGCGATCCACGTGCGGGGCGAGTTGGAAGGGCTGGGCCTCGTGCCGTTCGTCAAGACCACGGGCGGGCGCGGCGCGCACGTGGTCTGCCCGATCCGCCCGAAGCACACCTGGAAGAAGGTGCACGACGCGACCGGTGCGATCGCCAAGCGGATCGAGGCCACGGAGCCCGAGCTGTTCACCACGACGCAGGGGCCGGACAACCGCAAGGGGCGGATCTTCATCGATTTTCATCGCAACACCCGGGCCGCGACTTCGGTGGCCCCGTATTCGTTGCGGGCGCGCAACACTCTGCCGGCATCGGCGCCGCTGACGTGGGAGACGCTCGCGAGCGTCGACGCGCCCGGCGATCTGAACTATGCTACGGTCCCGGAGTTGGTCGGCGCGTCCGGCGACCCTTGGGCCGAAATCAACGACTTCGCCCGGGACCTGCCTCTCTGACGCGGCGCGGACACGGGAGATAAATGCCATGGCCCCCAGGGCGAGCTGGACAGGCTATCTGAAGCTGAGCCTTGTGAGCTGCCCGGTGCGGCTCTACCCGGCGACCAGTTCGGGCGACCGCATCAGCTTCAACCAGCTGCACAAGACGACGCACAACCGGATCAACATGAAGCCGGTGGACCCCGAGCTCGGGCTCGTGGAGCGGTCCGACCTCGTGCGCGGTTATGAGTACGAGGACAAGAAGTACATCATCATCGAGGACGAGGACCTCGCCGCGGTGAGGATCGAGTCCAACCATACGATGAACATCGAGGCGTTCGTCGACGAGGGCTCGGTCGACGTGATCTATCTCGACGGCCCGTATTATCTCGCGCCGGACGGGGCGATGGCCGAGGAGACCTTCATCGTGCTGCGCGAGGCGATGCGCAAGGCAGGCAAGGTCGCCATTGCGCGGCTGGTGCTGTCGAGTCGGGAGCGGGTGGTGACGGTCGGTGCGCGGGAGAACGGCATGTTCGTCAGCGTGCTGCGTAACCCCAACGAAGTGCGCGGCACGGCGGCCTATTTCGACGCGATCCCCGACGGCAAGCCGGACGCGGAGATGCTCGAACTCGCCGAGCGACTGATCGAGCAGAAGGCGAAAACGTTCAATCCAAAGGACTACGAGGACCGCTACGAGGTCGCCCTATTGGCGATGATCAAGGAGAAGCTGAAGGGTCACAAGCCGATCATCGCGGCGGCCCCGGAGCGCGGCAACGTGGTCAACCTGATGGACGCGCTGAAGGCCTCGCTGTCGCAATCGAAACCGCCCGCCAAGAGCCGCAGCAAGACGCCCGCCGAGGCGAAGCCGGCGCAAACGGCCCCGAAGGCCGCCGCCGCGTCGGGCCGCGCTCGCCGTGCGCCGGTCAAGAGCGAGGCGTGAGCGACTCCGCCCCGGTCTACGGCGTGATCGGAGCCCTTGCCGCCTTTCCCCGGCGGCTGGCCGCGCGCGAGGTCGAGCGGCAGGGCGGGCGGCTGCACCGCGGCGTCGTGCGGGCCACGACGCATGTGGTGTTCGGGCGGGCGGCGCTCGCGCGCCGTGACGACGCGGCGGTCGCGGCGCAGGTCGCGGCCGAGCGCGCCGTGGGGCGGACGTTGCTGAGCGAAAACGGCTTCCTGCGGAGCCTGGGGCTGCTTGCGCCGCCCCAGGGCGCGGCGCTGGCCGAGGCGTCGCTGGCGGAGCAATCCAAGTTGGCGCCGGACGATCTGGAGTTGCTGAGGCTGTTCGACGTCTTCGAGAGCGCCGCCGAGCCCTACGGGTTTCGTGACCTGATCCTCGCACGCAAGTATGCCGACCTGATCGCCGGCGGGGTCGGCTGGGGCGCGGTGGCGCGGTCGGTCCGGCATGCCTGCCGCCGCTCACTGCCGTCGAAGGCGCTGCAGATCGGCGCCGGGCGCGCCATCCTCGCCCGGGAGGACACGCGGCTCGCCGAACTCGACGGCCAGTATCTGCTCGAGATCGACGGGCCGGGCGCCACCCCCGACGACCTCTTCGCCGAGGCCGAGGCCGCCGAGGCCAACGGCCGGCCGGAGACGGCGGCGGCGCTCTATGGGCGCTGTATGGCGCTCGATCCCGGCGACGCGGCGGCGGCGTTCAACCGCGCGAACTGCCTGCGTGTCTGCGGCCGGATCGAGGAGGCCGAGCGGGACTTCGCCCGGGCGGTGAAAGTGGACGGCGCGTTCGTCGAGGCCTGGTTCAACCTCGCCGGCATGCTGCGCGCGCGCGGCCGGATCGATGCCG
>JANOEW010000783.1:0-1927 GCA_031413475.1 Amaricoccus sp. | reverse complement strand
GGGCGGGTCGTGGTCGACGATCGCCGGGATGCGATTGTTCGGCGCGATCGCGAGGAACGCCGGGTCGAACTGCTCGCCGGCCGAGATGTTCACCGGCTTCAGCGTATACGGAAGCCCGCTCTCCTCGAGGAAGATCGTGATCTTGTGGCCGTTCGGCGTGGTCCAGTAGTGGAGGTCGATCATGGCGTCGGCGTCGGAAGGGTTCGGAAGTCGGAAGGCTTCGGGGGTCAGTAGGTGCCTGGATAGTTGCCCCCGTCGACGAGCAGGTTCTGCCCGGCGATGTAGCCGGCCTGCACGCTGCAGACGAAGGCGCAGATCGCACCGAACTCGGCCGCGGTGCCGAATCGGCCGGCGGGCACCGCCGCGGCGCCGGCGGCGAGCGCCTCGTCCATCGACTTCGCCTGCGCCTTCGCGCGACCCGCGTAGGTGACGCGCAGGCGATCGGTGTCGAACTGCCCGGGCAGCAGGTTGTTGATGGTCACGCCGTCCTTGGCCACCTTGCGCGCGAGGCCCGCGACGAAGCCGGTGAGTCCGCTGCGAGCGCCGTTGGACAGGCCGAGGATGTCGATGGGGGCCTTCACCGACGACGACGTGATGTTGACGATGCGGCCGAACCTGCGCGCGATCATCCCGTCGATCGTCGCCTTGATGAGCTCGATCGGCGTCAGCATGTTGGCGTCGAGCGCGCGGATCCAGGCGTCGCGGTCCCAGTCGCGGAAGTCGCCTGGCGGCGGACCGCCGGCGTTGTTCACGAGGATGTCGGGCGACGGACAGGCGGCGAGCGCGGCCGCGCGCCCCAGCGGCGTCGTGATGTCGCATGCGACCCAGGCCACGCGCCGGCCGGTCGCGGTGCCGATCTCCTCGGCGGCGCGCTTCACGTCGGCTTCCGTGCGCGCGCAGATCGTCACGTCGACGCCTTCGTGCGCGAGCGCCTCCGCGCAACCGCGTCCGAGGCCCTTGCTGGCGGCGCAGACGAGCGCGGACTTGCCCTTGATGCCGAGATCCATGTTCGAGACTCCTAAGCTGCGAAGCGCGCCGGGCCGATCCGGCGCACCTGCACGACGGTCGCGATAGCGAGCAAGAAGGATCCGGCCACGACGAGGAAGAGGGCGTGGCCGAGCGCGTGGTCGAGCATCCAGCCGAACGCGATCGGGCCGACCATCGACCCGACGTCGAGCGCGGAATAGACGAAGCCGTACACGCGCCCCGACGCGCCGTCCGGCACGGCGGAGCGCACGATCAGGTCGCGCGACGGCCCGGTCGAGCCGGTCGCGAAGCCGGTCAGTGCGAAGAGCGGCAACAGCACCGGCCAAGGCGGATGGAAGACGGTGATCGCGACGAGGATCGTCGCCGCGGTCGCGAGCCCGCCCGCGGCGAGGAGGTCGTGGCGCTGCGTGCGCGTGGTGAGGTAGCCGCCGAACACGATCCCCGCGGTCCCGCCCAGCAGCAGTGCCGTGACGGCCGACGTGGCGAGCGCGAGCGGCACGTCGAAGGCGACGTTGAGCGTCGCGGGCGCGAAGGTCTGGATGCCGATCGTGCCGACGGTGAAGATGCCGAAGTAGGCGAAACACGCCAGCACTGCCGGATTGCGGAACAGCTCGCTTGCGCGCACGGGGACCGCGACCGGGCGACCGTGTCCGACGTGGCACGCGAGGTTCGCGCGCTGCGTGGCGAGCACCGCGAGGACCACCAGCCCGGCGCAGCCCATCATGACGAGCGCCGCGCGCCAGCCGAAGGCGCTCGCGAGCCCGAAGCTCACGATCGGGGCGAGCGCGTAGCCGAGGTTGCCGCCGACGCCGTGCGTCGAGTAGGCGTGCCCGAGGCGCTTCGGCGAGACGTTCGCGTTGAGGATCGCGAAGTCGACCGGGTGGAAAACGCCGTTCCCCGCCCCCATGATGGCGGCGAGCGCGAAGAGCCAGAAGAAGCC
>JANOEW010000782.1:0-12361 GCA_031413475.1 Amaricoccus sp. | reverse complement strand
AGCGCGTCCGTGCGCACCGGGCCGTCGCGGTCGATCCCGTGCTCGTGCTTGAAGTCGTGGGCGATGTCCTCGAAATCGATGCTGAGCCAGGCCGTCCGCATCACGCTCCCGCCGCCGCCCGCCAGCCGCGGTCGCACAGATGGTTGCCGATCGCGAGCAGATCCATGTCCGAGCGCAGGAACGTCCGGACCGCCTCCTCGGGCGTGTTCACGATCGGCTCCTGGATGTTGAACGAGGTGTTCAGCAGCACAGGCACGCCGGTCCGCGCGCCGAACGCGGTGATCAGTCGGTGATAGAGCGGATTGGCCGCGCGGCGCACAGTGTGGACCCGCGCCGTCCCGTCCACATGGGTGACCGCCGGGATCACCGCGCGCATGTCCGGCCGAACCGTCGCGACGATGTTCATGTACGGGCTCGCCTGGTCGATCACGAAGAAATCGCCGCAGGCCTCCTCCGTGGTCGAGGGGACGAACGGGCGGAACAGTTCGCGTTTCTTGATCTTGGCGTTGAGGTCCTCGCGGACCCTGTCGTCGCGCGGGTCGGCCAGGATCGAGCGCGACCCCAGCGCCCGCGGCCCGAACTCCGTCCGCCCCTGGTGCCAGGCGACGATCCCCCGCCCCGCAAGCATCTCGACCACCGCCGCGATCAGCGTGTCCTCCCCCACCCGCCGCGGGGCCGGCAGCCCGAGCCCGGCGAAGGCGGCGGCGATCTCCGCGTCTCCGAAGCCCGGCCCGAGGTAGGGACTCGCGACGTCGCGCGGGGCCGGCCGACCCCGCGCGGCGAGATGCGCCAGCGCCGCCCCCACTGCGCAGCCCGCGTCGTGCGGCGCGGGCGGCGCGATGATCTCGGCGAACAGCCCCGATTGGAGCACCCGGCCGTTCGCGGTCACGTTCAGCGCGCAGCCGCCCGACAGCGCCAGCCGGTCGATCCCCGGATGGCGCGCCTTCCCCCAGGCGAGCAGATTCTGCTGCGCCGCCTCGAACGCCGCCTGCACGCTCGCCGCCAGCGCCAGGTGCGCCTCGGTCGGGGTCTCGTCGGGTCGGCGCGGCGGGCCGACCAGCGCCGCCATCGCCGGCGGAAAGTCCCCCTCCAGCGCCCGGTGATAGTCCGTGAGCCGGGTGTCGAGCCGGTAGCCGCCGTCATCGTCCAGCCGCAGCGCCGTCGCGAGCAGCGCCTCGGTCAGGCGCGGCACGCCGTAGGGCGCGAGGCCCATCATCTTGTATTCGCCCTCGAGCATGCGGAACCCGAGATAGCCGGTGAAAAAGCTATAGAAGTGCCCCAGCGAATTCGGCCAGGCGATGCGCTTCAGATCGCTGCGCCGTCCGCCCTCGACCAGCGACAGCACCGTCGAATCCGCCTCGCCGCCGCCATCGTAGCTCAGCGACAGGCAGGCCGGCCAGCCACATAGCGCCTCCGCATAGAGCTGGTGCGTCAGATGATGATCGTAGAACGCGATCTCCGCCCGGCAGGCCCCGAACGCGGCCTCGAGGATTCGCCGCACCCGGAACAGGTCCGACCACCTGCCGCCCGCCTCGGGATGCTCGGCGTTGACCCTGCCGCGGAACGCCGCCCGGCTGCGGCGCGCGATCGAGGCCAGCGCCGCGCCCGAGCCCGCAGCCTTTCCAAGCGTCCCGCGGATCCGGGTCCCGAGCCGCCACGGCCGCCAGTAGATCGCGACCGCGTCCACCTCAGCCATCGTCACGCCGGCGATCCGCAGGCACTCGGCGATGGCGCGCAGCGGAAACGCGCCGTCGTTCTTGATCCGGCTGAGGCGCTCCTCCTCGATCGCCGCGACCAGCACGCCGTCGCGCACCAGGCAGGCCGCGGAGGTTCCCATCGTGGCGAGGCCGAGCAGGATCATTTGCGGTTGGTCCCCGGTGGCACCGGGTCCCCGTAACAGAGCGGTCGGCGTCGACCAAGGGGCCGGGCTAGAAAGACGCCCCGCCCCGAACGGGACGAGGCGCCTTCCCCTTGGGCGGTCATCGGCGCTCCCGCCTGTACCGCCCCGCCATCTGGCGCGACAATCCCTTCCTCTTGGTGAAAATACTCCCGCCGGAGGCCTGCGCGCGCAAGCGCGCCGGACAAAGTCTCGCGCCAAAGGCGCTCCGCTGGAATCGGGCTCAGAGCCGGGCGGCGAGCCGGCTGCCCTGGTCGATCGCCCGCTTGGCGTCGAGTTCGCTCGCGACGTCCGCCCCGCCGATCACGTGCGCGGCGACGCCGCGCGCGGCCAGCGCGTCGGCCAGCGCCCGGTTGGGCTCCTGGCCGGCGCAGAGCACAACGGTGTCGGCGACGACGAGCTCGGGCGCGGCGCCGCGGGTGATGCGGAGGCCCTCCGGCGTGATCGCGTCGTAGCGCACGCCGCTGAGAAAGCGCACCCCCTTCGCGGCGAGGCTGGCGCGGTGGATCCAGCCGGTGGTCTTGCCGAGGTCGCGGCCGGGCTTCGTGCCCTTGCGCTGCAGCAGCGTGATCGCGCGGGCGGACGGCTCGGGGCGGGGGCCTTCGGACGCGAGGCCGCCGGGGGTGACGGCCGGATCGCCGACGCCCCATTCGCGGGCCCAGAGCGCGGGCTCGAGCGTCGGCGAGGGGCCGGAATGGGCGAGGAACTCGGCGACGTCGAAGCCGATGCCGCCGGCTCCGACGATGGCGACGCGCGGGCCGACGTCGGCGCCGCCGCGCAGCACGTCGACGTAGCTCAGCACGTGCGGCAGGTCCTGGCCGGGGATGCCCGGGTCGCGCGGCAGGACGCCGGTGGCGATCACCACTGCGTCGAACCCGGCGAGATCCTCGGGGTCAGCGCGACGGCCGAGCCGCAGCACAACGCCGGCTTCGGCCAGCGCGGCGGCGTAGTAGGCGACCAGGCCGCGGAACTCCTCCTTGCCGGGGATCACCTTCGCCATGTTGAGCTGGCCGCCGACAGTGTCGTCCTTGTCGAACAGCGTCACCGCATGGCCGCGGCCGGCCGCGACCAGCGCCGCCGCGACGCCTGCGGGGCCCGCGCCGACCACCGCGATCCGCCTCGGCGCGGGCGCGGGGGCGTAGACCAGCTCGGTCTCGTGGCAAGCGCGCGGGTTGACCAGGCAACTGGAGATCTTGAGCTCGAAGGTGTGGTCGAGGCAGGCCTGGTTGCAGGCGATGCAGGGGGTGATCGCGCCGCCGCGGCCGGCGCGGGCCTTAGCCATGAACTCGGCGTCGGCCAGGAACGGGCGGGCCATCGAGACCATGTCGGCGCAGCCGTTGGCCAGCAGCGCCTCGGCGACCTCGGGCGCATTGATGCGGTTCGAGGTGATCAGCGGGATCGCCACCTCGCCCATCATCCGCTTCGTCAGCCACGCGAAGGCGGCGCGCGGCACCGAGGTGGCGATGGTCGGCACCCGCGCCTCGTGCCAGCCGATGCCGGTGTTGAGGATCGAGGCGCCGGCGGCCTCGACCGCGCGGGCGAGGCGCACGGTCTCTTCCCAGGTCTGGCCGTTCGGGATCAGGTCGATCATCGAGAGGCGGTAGATCAGGATGAAGTCCTGGCCGACAGCGTGCCGGACCCGCGCCACCACCTCGACCGGCAGCCGCATCCGGTGCTCGAACGGCCCGCCCCAGCGGTCGGTGCGCTTGTTGGTGTGGGTGACGAGGAACTGGTTGAGGAAGTATCCTTCGGAGCCCATGACCTCCACGCCGTCGTAGCCGGCGTCGCGGGCTCGGGCGGCGGCGGTCGCGATGTCGGCGATCTGCTTCTCGATCCCGGCCTCGTCGAGTTCGCGCGGCGCGAAGGGCGAGATCGGGGATTTCACCGGCGACGGCGCGACGCACCGCGGCGTGTAGCCGTAACGGCCGGCGTGGAGGATCTGCATCGCGATGCGCCCGCCCTCGGCGTGCACGGCGTCGGTGACGACGCGGTGGTTGGCCACGTCCTGCGGCGTGAACAGGCCCGCCGCGCCGGGCAGCACCGCGCCTTCCTCGTTCGGGGCCATGCCGCCGGTCACCATCAGCGCGACGCCGCCGCGGGCGCGCTCGGCGTAGAAAGTGGCGATGCGCGGCCAGTCGCCGGTCTCCTCGAGGCCGGTGTGCATCGAGCCCATCAGCGCCCGGTTCGGCAGCGTGACGTGCCCGAGGTCGAGCGGGCGGAAGAGGTGGGGGTAGCGTTCAGTCATGGCTGCCGCCTGCGGTTGTGCCGACAACCTGCCGCATTCCTGCCGCGCTGTCACGGCCGACGCCGCGTCATCGCGTGGTGCGGCGGTCTGCCGAGCGGGATACCCGCTGGACTGCCGCGGTATGCGGCCCGAGGAGCGGTCGTCGGACGCAGCGCTCGTGTCCGAAAGCGATCACCGTCGACTCGACGCGCTCGCCCCCGCGATGTTGGGCCAGTATCGCGGCGCTCGAACACGGGCCCCAAGCGGCCCTTCGGGATGTCATCGCGGCCCCCCCCCGCCGGGCTCGACAACGCCACCCGCGGCAACATGTCTTTGGGCGACGCCAGCGCACGGTCCGATATGCTCTTCGTCCTCACTCCGTCGTCGATCACCAATCCCGCGGCCCTGCGGCCCGTTCGGGTCCCGCATCACGTGCTCGGCCGGCCCTTCGGCATCCGCCCCCGCGGCGGCCCGGCGTCCGCCGTCTTCTGGCGCCTTCTGCTCGAGCAGTCGCTGACCCGCTACGTGCTCGCGCTCGCACCGTTCCCGATCGCCATGCTGATCTGGCCGGAGCTGGCGCTGCCGATCAGCCAGGCGCCGGTGCTGATGTTCGGCGTCGTCCTCTACATCGAGAGCAACGTGCTGTCGGTCCCGACCCCCGACAAGCGCCGCGCCATGATCGACCGGGACGCGGCCGCCCGCGGCCTCGACCTGCTGCGCGAGCGCGGCCGCGACATCCTGACCCGCGTCGCCGCCCGCCGCGATCTGGCGGAGGGAACGTTCCACCTCGTGGTCGAGCAATCGGCGATGGCCCGGGTCGCGCCCTTCAGCCTGGTCTCGATCCAGATCGAGGGCCCCGCGCCCGCGGTTCTGGACCTCGACCCTGCCGAACAGCACCTGCTGCGCGAAAACCTGTTCGCGGGCGACCTGACCGAGCGCCTGCTCCAGCGCATCAACCTCGCCGACAACCGCTTCCTGCGCGGCGTGGCGCTCGACGCCCGCAGCGTCTCCGCCCACGCCCGCCTGGCGGCCCTCGACGACCGCGAGACGGCCCGGCTCACCGCGCGAGGCTGAGCACCCGCCCGAACGGCGGCGCCGGGCGGGCCCGGTCGTCCGGCGCGGCCCAGATCACCGGGATCCGCCCCGACGGCGGGCCGAACGGCCCGTCGAGATCGGTCAGGATCACGATCGCCGCCGGCGCGAGCCGCGCCGCCGCCGCGATCACGTCGACGAACGAGGTTCCGCCCTCGCGGGCGAACGCCACCCCGGCGATCTCCCGCTCCCAATTCCCGCCCTGCAGGCGAACCTGCGAGCGGACGGTCTCGTCGAAGACCAGCACATGCACCTCCGCCCCGGTTCGCCGCCCGATTCCCGCCACCTGCGCCGCGAACAGCGCCAGCAGCGCTTCGTCCACCGAGGCCGAGGCGTCGATCCCGACGGCGATCCGTGGCGCGTCACGCCGGGCCAGCGTCGCCGGCTCGAACGCCGGCTCCGGCCGACCCTCGCGCCGCGCCGCGTCGTCGAGCGCGATCCAGCGCCGCGCCGGCCGGACGAAGGCGCGCCGCGGCGCCTCGATCACCGCCCGCGTCACCAGGCCGCGCAGCACCTCCTCCCAGGGCGTGCGGGCCGCGGCAGATCGGCCAGCCGCCAGCCGATCGCGCCAAGGCCGGTCCCGGCCCGTCGTCCCGCCTCGAAGGCACGCGCCACCCGCTGGCGCCACTCGGCTTCCTCGGCCGTCTCGCGCCGCGCCGCCTCCGGGTCCGAGCGTTCGCTCGCCACGTCCCGAGCGAAGCGGCGGCGCAGCGCATAGGCGCGGGCGCGATCGGCCGCCGCGCCGGCGGCGTTGCCGTCCTCGGTCCCGGACGGCCTGCCGTTGCCGCCCGCCGGCCGCGCCACGAGCTTCAGATACAGCCCCTCCGCGTCGTGGCGCCCGATCGCGGCCTCGGGCGCGACGGTCTCGCCGAACGCCTCGGCCAGCAGCTCGACGAGACCGACACAGGGCCGGGGCTGGGCGTAGCCGGCGAGCTGCAGCGTCTCGTTGATCAGCGCGTCGGCCGCGAGGTTGAACAGATCCTCGTCGAAGGCCGCGCCGAAGCGCCGCCACATCGCGCCCGCGCGCGGCGCGTGGCGAAACGCGACGTGGAGGATCTGATGCGCGGCGAGGCCCACCTGCTCGTGCAGCGGCAGCGCCGCGAAGGCCGGCATGTACCAGATCGTCGCGCCGTCGGTCCAGGCCGCCGCCACGCCGTCCGACCCGTCGCGGTGTCCGCACCACAGCGCCAGCGCGCCCAGCGCCGGGTCCATCTCGCCCAGCCGGCGCAGCGCCCGCGTAGCGCGGGTGGAATGCCCGGCCGCGTTCACTCCAGACCCAGCGCCCGCCGCTCCTCGGCGTAGTCGCGGTAGGCGCGCGACCCGAGGAACGCCGGACCGAGCCCCAGCGCCAGCCCCTTGCGGATCAGCAGCTCGAACCCGTAGGTCGCGAGCTCGCCCAGCGGCATCCGCCGGAACTCAGGCTCGGGGCGCAGCTCCGCGAGGCGGCGCAGGTCCGCCATGATCGCGATCGCCGGATCGGCGGTCCGCGCGTCGAGCACGCCGACCAGACCGAAGATAAGCGCGTTCAACCCGTGCATCGTGACCGGATAAAGCGCCACGCGCCCGCGCGGATCGGCCGCCAGCAACGCGTCGACGTGCACCGTCGCGGCCACGTCGTCGGCCACCAGCGCGAATTCCGCCGCCACCGCCTCGCCGACCGCGCCCGCCACCATGATGTCGCGCAGCCGCCGATCCGGCGCCGCGCGCAGGATATCGCTCACCCGCTCCCACGAGCGCGGGGTCGCTGCGATCATCCGGCCCTCGGCCAGGGCGCTCTCGGTGGTCTCGAGCAGATCGGCGCGGGTCTTGATGAAGGCGATCACCGCCGGGTGCAGAGCGCGCGGCGCCGCGTAGTTCTCCAGCCAGTCGAGCGGGTCGGCGCGAACCAGCATGTGGATCAGCCGATCCGACAGCGCCGTGCCCATCTCGTAGGCGATCGCCCCATCCTCCGCGGCATTGCCGGCGGCGACCACCATCACGCAATCGGGCAGGGCATGCCGCCCGATCCGGCGTTCCTGCAGCAGGCCGTAGACGGTCGGCTGCACATAGGGCGACGCGGCTGTCAGTTCGTCGAGGAACAGCACCGCCGGCCGGTCCTCGGCCTCGGGCAGGTCCTCGGGCCGATACCAGCGGGTCTTCTTCGCCGCGTGGTCGTAGTAGGGCAGGCCGCGCAGGTCCTGCGGCTCGATCGTGGTCAGGCGCACGTCGTAGAGCGCCGCCCCGATCTCGTCGGCGAGCTGGCGCACCACCTGCGACTTTCCGACGCCGGGGCGGCCGTGCAGCATCCACGAGGCGGTCAGCCTGCCGTCCCGCTGCGCCGACCATCCGGCGCGCAGCGTCGCCAGCGCCTCGCCGGCCGAGACCCGCATCGCGTTGACGCTCATACCCGCTCGCTCCCGATCTCCGCCCCTGCGCGACGATTTGGGCGCTCCGCAGCCGGAGTCGAGCGGCGCGCTCGGCGATGCGGTTGATCCGCCGGTTTCACAGATGATACAATGCCGGCCGAACCGATGCAGGGCCGCCCAGGATTCGCCTCTCCCTTGCCACCGGTTTCTATCGTCCAGACCTGGAGCTATTGGCAATCATGTCACCCACCGAAAACAAGGTTCCAAGCGCAGCCGAGCTGCGCATGATGCAGCTCCAGAAGGAAATGGAGGAAATGGACCGCCAGCAGAAGCTGCGTGCGGTCGAGGAGACCAAGCGGTCGAGCTTCGCCGAGGACTTCCTCCGGCACCACGTCAGCGACGACGAACGGGCGATGATCATCCGGCTGGTGATGAACGCGGTCAAGGACGGCAAGTTCGAGGCGCTGATCTACACCTTCCCCTCCGAACTCACCACCGACGGCGGCCGGGCGATCAACAACAACCGCGCCGACTGGCCCGAGACGCTACAGGGAAAGGCGCTGGAGCTTTACCGGCGCTACGTCGAGAACGCCAAGCCCCAAGGCTACAAACTCCGGGCGATGATCGTGAACTTTCCCGGCGGCGTGCCCGGCGACGTCGGCTTCTACCTCAACTGGGCCCCGGACGAGGTCGCCTGAACGCCGCCGGCGCGGCCCTTGGGGGTCCGCCCCGCCGCGCCGCGTCCGGGAATTCGGCTCCGCGCGCAACCGTCGTTGCGCCCGCGGTTCTGCGCTCGGAGCGGGCGATCGGACGCGAAGGACCACGCGCGGTCCCGAACTGGACGCTCCGCCGCGCGGACGCTAGACAGGCGCGTCCGGAGGAGTGGCGGAGTGGTCGATCGCACCGGTCTTGAAAACCGGCGAAGGCGCAAGCCTTCCGTGGGTTCAAATCCCACCTCCTCCGCCAACGCCTCCCGCAAACCCGTTCTCCGACCGTTCGCGTTGACGAAATTTCTCGTTGTTTTCGAGGGTTGTAGCCGGAAGGCTCCCCACTGCGCCCCTGCCGATACAGCCGAAATCCGTTCTCTCCGTGCCAATACTCTCCAGACCTGTTCACTTTGGGCGATTTGGTGGGGTGCCTCGCTCTGTTGATTTTGCTCGATATTTTTCGCAGCATCCAGATCGGATTCCGACAAGTTCATTGGGTGGCGAAGGAGTCTGAAATCCAACCGATAAGGGATTGAGGCCCTGGGCGGGCCTTGCACTTCGGAGCTTGCTTTGGCCCTCGGTGTGCTGCCCTCTATCGCCGCCTGAACACAATCGTCGTGCCGCTGTCGCGGGTTCGTCCGATCGCATGGATGGCGCCGCCTTCGATATCTCGATGGCGAACCACGACCCGGTGGCCTTCGAGGCGGCGGCCCGGAAGGCCGGCTTTTTCGGCTTCGGCTTCTACCCGCGCTCGGGCTTTATGCACATCGACCTCGGCCCGGCCCGAAGTACAATCTCATCAGGTCCACGGGTCTGAAACTTGGGGCCAGATCGGCCGGACCAGCTTGCGGTAGACGCTGCGGCGCGGGTCCGACGGATAAGGTCCTCCGGCGTCGACGTAGAGGATCTCCGCGGCGATCCGGGCGAAGCCCGCCTGGAAATGGTTGGTCGACTTGACCAGAAGCAGATCCTTTTCGCTCGGATCGACCCCGAGGCCCGAGAAGACGTCGGGATCGAAGGTCTGCGTCCGGTTGGTGTTGAGCAGGATGTCGACCTCGGTCCCGAGCACGCGCACCACCGCCGCAGCGCCGAGCGGCACGCGGCTCGGGCCGAAGCTCTGCCAGGCTTCGTCCGCCGTCCGGCGGATCTTGACGCGCAGATCGAGCGGCGCGCCGGCCGTGGCATCGCACTTGCCCGCTATCCGCAGCGCGATCTCGGCACCCACGCCAGCGGCGCGCGCGAAGCTCACCGCCACGGGATCCCAGATCGTCGCGACCCCGACACGGCGCATCCCCCGGGCGAGAAGTTCGCGCAGGATGATGGTGCCGTCTCCGGCGACGCCGCCGCCCGGATTGTCCCAGACGTCGGCCAGCACCACGGGCCAGCGGCCCGCGCGGATCAGCGCCGTTGCCCTGTCGATGGCGTCCCCGGGCGCCAGCATCGGCATCCGGGTGGTCCCGCGAAAACTGACGACCTCCCGACCGAGCCGATCGGCGAGCGCGGCCCCGGCGGCCGGGTCGTTGTCGGTGACGACGAGCATCCGGGCGCCCATCTCCCGCACGTCCCCGGCCATGAACCCGTGGATGAACGAGACCGACAGGATGGACCCTCGGCCTTCGAGCGCCTTCATCCGGTCGACGAAGCCGCGCATCGGCTCGCGGTTGGTGGGGAAAACGTCGATCATCCGGCAGTCGAAGGTCGAGATCCGCGGCCGGATTTCTCCGCGCAACGCGCGCAGCGCGAGGTCGGCGACATGCGCGCCGCGCGTCTCGAAATCGGTGTGGGGGAACTCCTGGAACGCGGCCAGGATATCGCTCGCCGCGACCCGGCGCGGCGTCAGGTGGCTGTGCGGGTCGAGGCTGGCGGCAACCAGCGCACGGCAGCCGGCGAGGGCCCGGACGCGCTCGAGCAGGTCGCCCTCGCAGTCGTCGTAGCCCTCAGCGACCATCGCGCCGTGCAGGCCGAGCACGACGCCGTCGACAGGAACGGCGGCGCGGAGCTGGTCGAGCATCTCGTCGCGCAGGCTCTCGTAGGCGGCGCGGTTGAGCAGGCCGCCAGGTTCGGCCCAGGTTGCGATTCCCTCGACGAGGTCGATCGAGGGATCGGCCTGCGCGCGGCGCCGCAGCGCCAGCATCACGGCGGAGCACAGCGTGGGGGTCTCCGGGTGGCGGCCGGGCGGGGCGTAGAAAGCGGTCTCGAAGCTGGTGCGGTCGGTCGGGACCGGCGAAAAGGTGTTGGTCTCGGTGGCGAAGGAGGCGGTGAAGATGCGCATCGCCCGGGTCAGGCGCGCAGCGCCCGCCCGTCCGCCGCGAAGGCGTGGGTCTTGCCCGGCTGGATGCTGATGCCGACCGGGTCGCCGGCGCGTAGAGGTATATGGCCGTGCTGGCGCACCATCAGGCCACCGACGCCTTCGACCTGGACGTAGATGTTGGTGTCCGAGCCGAGATGCTCGACCACGTCGGCGCGGCCCCTGAGCGCGGAGGACACGGGATCGGCCACGTCGAGATGCTCGGGCCGGATCCCGATCTCGGCGACCGGCGCCGCCATCTCCGGCAGTGGCACCGTCGTGCCGTCGGCGAGCCGGACTGCGCCATCGGCCGTCGCGACCGGCAGCACGTTCATGGTCGGCGAGCCGATGAAGCGCGCGACGAAGCGGTTCGCCGGGGTCTCGTAGAGATCGAGCGGGGTGCCGACCTGCTGGATCACGCCGCCGTCGAGCACCACGATCCGATCCGCGAGGGTCAGCGCCTCGACCTGGTCGTGGGTGACGTAGATCATCGTCGCGCCAAGGCGCTGGTGCAGGCGGGCGATCTCGAGCCGCATCTCGACGCGCAGCGCCGCGTCGAGGTTCGACAGCGGCTCGTCGAACAGGAAGGCCTTGGGGTCGCGCACGATGGCGCGGCCCATCGCCACGCGCTGGCGCTGGCCGCCGGACAGCGCGCGCGGCAGCCGTTCGGTCAGCGCCCCGAGGCCGAGCGTCTTCGCGGCGGCGGCGACCTTGCCGAGCCGCGTGGCGGTTTCGGCGCCGCGGATCTCCATCGAGAAGCCCATGTTCCGCGCCACGTCCATGTGCGGGTAGAGGGCGTAGGACTGAAAGACCATCGCGATGTCGCGGTCGCGGGGGGCGACGTCGTTCATCCGCACGCCGTCAATGGTGAACTCTCCCGACGTTATTGGCTCGAGCCCGGCGATCATCCGCAACAGCGTGGACTTGCCGCAGCCGGAGGGGCCGACCAACACGATGAACTCGCCGTCCGCGATGGCGAGGTCGATGTCGCGCAGCACCTCCTGCAGGTGGTAGCGCTTGCCGACGCCGCGCAGCTCCATCTTGGCCATGACCCGCTATCCCTTTACCGCGCCAGCCGTCAGCCCCTGGACGAGGTAGCGCTGGATGAAGATGAAGAAGAGGCACGACGGGATCAGGGCGAGGACGCCCGCCGCCATCATCTGGCCCCAGTCCACCGAGAACTTCGACACGAACGTGAGCAGGCCGACCGGGAAGGTCATGCTGTCGGTCGAGCGGATCAGCATCAGTGCAAACAGCACCTCGCTCCAGGCGGCGGTGAAGATGAAGCCGAGCGTGGCGCCGAGACCGGGCAGCGTCAGCGGCAAGATCACCTTGCGCAGCGCCTGAAAGCGGGTGCAGCCGTCCATCATCGCGGCGTCCTCGAGATCCTTGGGGATGCCGTCGAAGAAGGACTGCATCAGGAAGGTCGCGAAGGGGATGTTGAATGCAGTGTAGACGAGGATCAGGCTCGACAGCGAATTCAGCAGGCCGAGCGAGGCGATGATCTTGTAGATCGGCGCGATGATCATCAACAGCGGGAACATCTGCGTCAGCAGCATCAGCGCGATGACGACCTTGCGCCCGGGAAAATCGAATCGCGAGAACGCGTAACCGGCGGCGGCGGCGATAGCGGTTGTCACGGCGGCCGTCGCCAGCGAAACGATCAGGCTGTTGCGAAAGAAGATCAGGAAATCGGTGGTCCAGATCACTGCGGAAAAGTTTCCGAAGGTGGTCTCACTCGGCCACAGCGCGGTACCTTCGCTGTAGATCAGCTGCTCGGGCGTGATCGCGATCTTGACCAGCCAGTAG
>JANOEW010000781.1:0-3915 GCA_031413475.1 Amaricoccus sp. | reverse complement strand
CGCCGGCGAAGGCCGGGTCGATGAAGTCTTCCTTGCGGCAACTGCCGGCATCGACGGCAGCGGCCGACTCGCGCTTGACCTCGTCTGTGAGGGTCGACACGACAGTCGGGTCGAGCACGCCGAACTGCTGCTCGTCGTAGCGCTGCGACAGGGTCAGCGCATTGGCGGCGCAGGGCCAGTTGCCCAGGCGCGCGTGGGCCTGGGCCAGTTGGAAGTAGGGCAGGTAGTCGACATACCACACGCCGTACATGCGCTTGGCGGCACCGGGCCTGGGGTCGATCTCGATCGACTGCGACAGTTCGCTGATCGCACGTCGCGCGTCGCCGGCACTGCCGAGTTGGCGGCCGTACTCGAAATGGAAGTACCACGGCAGGCCGTCCTGCTGGTCGGCCGGCAGGCCGCACTGGACCATGACCTGGCGGCGCAGGGCGTCCGCGGCCTCCGGGGTCAGGGACATGGGGGCGGTGGCCGCGCTCGACCCGGTCGCGGGCAGGACCGTTGCTGGGTGGGCGGGCAGGGCCGGGGTGGCCAGGAGGGCGAGGCCGAGGGACAGGATCAGGCTACGCATGGGCGCTACGTCCAATGGGTGGGGCGGGAGCTGCCGACACTATTTATACGCCGCTGCAGGCGCCCGGTGGCGGGGTTCCGGGCGCCGCCCCGTTAAATCCGTGTTGACTGGCCTGCCAGCCAAGTGATGCAATCCCAGCGCCAACGGGCGCGGAAGCCGGTTGGGGCCACCGTGTCACGAAGCTGAACAAGCGTTGCATCGGTCCTGGCCCTGCTGGCCTGCCCAATCGTGGAGACGAAACAATGACCCGTTCCAGACTCATCGGCGCAGCCCTGCTTGGCCTGCTCGCCGCAACGCCCATTCTTTCCGTCGCCCAGGATCGGCCGCCGGGTTGCCTTGGTGGCGGGTCCTGCACCGCCAACCTGCCTTCGATTCCCTTCGACATCCTGCCGCCTGGCGCAAGGTCGCTGGGCCTGGGTGGCGCCTTCGTGGGGGTCGCCGACGACGCGACCGCTGCCGAGGCCAATCCCGCCGGCATGACCATCCTGACGCGGCCGGAGATTTCCCTGCATGGCCGGCACGCCTCGTACGACGTGGAGTTCCTCGACACGGGCGGCTTCGACGGCATCGCGGCAGGCGCCGACACGCCGAATCCGCCGGTCGGCCTGTTTGAGGACGACAACGATTCGATTTCGTTCGCCAGCTTCGTCTATCCCTTCGAACACTTCGTGGTCGCCGGCTACTACCAGAATTCCGGACGCATCAACAGCGACTCGCTGATCACCGGCTTCGAACCGTTCTTCATCGATACCTTCATCGCCGAGAGCTACATCGACGCCGAGGTCGAGTCATACGGCCTGTCGGGCGCTTTCCGTGCCGGCGACATGCTGTCGATCGGCATGTCGCTCAAGTCCACCAGCACCAAGGTCAACTACCTCCAGGCGTCGACCCTGTCGGACTTCCGCGATCAGGAACTCGGACAGCCCGACGAGGAAGGGGCCGCCGCGATCATCGACGACGAGTTGTCGCTGATCTCGCAGACCCTGATCGACGACGATGCCTTCACCTGGAATCTCGGATTCCTGGTCAATCCCAACGGCAAGGTTTCGGTAGGCGCCGTGTGGCGCTCGAACGGTTCCTACAATGCCGACCAGGCTTCGATCTTCACCGGTGAATCGAATTGCAATGGCGTGCCGAATTGCTTCCTGCCGCCAGTCGAAACCGCATTGCTCGATTCGACGTCGGCCGGCTACAACCTTCCGGACATCTTCTCCCTGGGTCTGGCGTGGCGGCCGGGCGACACCTGGTTGCTGGCGATACAGGCGGACCGGATCGCGTACGATGAACTGCCGACGCCGGCCAATGCCAGCCCGATCTTCGGTGAGCCGATCTCGACCGATGAGGTAGAGGGCGAGTGGGTCGCCCACGCCGGCGTCGAGAAGATCTTCATCTTCGAAAAGCCGATCCTGGGCATGAGCCTGGTGTCGTTGCGCGGCGGCGCGTTCACCAATCCGGACCACGACGGCTACGACCAGCTCGACACCGACGACACCAACTACACGGTCGGCTTCGGCACCGTGTTCGGCGAGCGCTTCCAGGTCGACGCGGCCTGGCAGTTCGCCGACCAGATCGACACCTTCGTGATGTCGGGCGTGTACCGCTTCTGACCCGATTTCGCGTCAATGCTGCTCACGATGCCCGGGCTTGCCCGGGCATCGTCGTTTAAGGGCCTTGAAAGCGCCACGCGTTCCCGCACGTATACTGCAGCGATCACCACGCTGGGGAGATTGCCATGGGCATGGGCATGGGCTGGTTCGGACTCGCGATCCTCGTCTTCATCATCATCACCATCGCCAAGGGCGTGCGGATGGTGCCGCAGGGCTACCAGTACACGGTCGAGCGCTTCGGGCGCTACGTGTACACCCTGACCCCCGGCCTTGGCCTGCTGATCCCGTGGGTCTACGGCATCGGCCGCAAGATGAACATGATGGAGCAGGTCCTCGACGTGCCCTCGCAGGAGGTCATCACCAAGGACAACGCGGTGGTGAAGGTCGACGGCGTGGTGTTCTTCCAGGTGCTCGACGCGGCCAAGGCGGCCTACGAGGTGGCGCAGCTGGAGATCGCCATCCTGAATCTCGTCATGACCAACATCCGTACCGTGCTGGGCTCGATGGACCTCGACGAGTCGCTGTCCAAGCGCGACACCATCAACGCCCAGCTGCTGCGGGTGGTGGACGAGGCGACCCATCCATGGGGCCTCAAGGTCAACCGGATCGAGATCAAGGACATCCAGCCGCCGCGCGACCTGATCGATTCGATGGCGCGGCAGATGAAGGCCGAGCGCGAGAAGCGCGCCAACATCCTCGAGGCCGAGGGCTTTCGCCAGGCCGCGATCCTCAAGGCCGACGGCGAGAAGCAGGCCGCGGTGCTGGAGGCGGAAGGGCGGCGCGAAGCCGCGTTCCGCGACGCCGAGGCGCGCGAGCGCCTGGCCGAGGCCGAGGCCAAGGCGACGATGCTGGTGTCCGAGGCGATCGCCAAGGGCGGCGTCCAGGCGATCAACTACTTCGTCGCCGACAAGTACGTGGGCGCGCTCAAGGCGCTGGCCACCGCGCCCAACCAGAAGGTACTGATGCTGCCGATCGAGGCCACCAGCATCCTGGGCAGCCTCGCGGGCATCGGCGAGATCGCGCGCCAGGCCTTCGATGTCAAGGCGAACGTGCCCTCGCGTCCGCCGGCGACGCCACGCTCGGAGTGAACGCATGAACCTGATCTACTTCTGGCTCGGCCTCGCGCTGCTGCTGATGGCGGCGGAGACCTTCGTGCCCGGCGCGTTCCTGCTCTGGTTCGGCATGGCGGCGGCGGCGATGGGTTTGATCGTCTGGCTCGTTCCGGACTTGCCGGTATTGGGCCAGATCATCGTGTTCGCGGTCCTGTCGGGACTCGCGGTCGGGGTCTACCGGCGCTGGTTCCGCGGCGCCGGCCCGCAGAGCGCGCTGCCGCTGCTCAACCAGCGCGCGGCCCAGCTCATCGGACGCACGGTGGAACTGATCGAGCCGATCCGCAACGGCCGCGGCAAGGCCCGCATCGGCGATTCGGTCTGGGTCGTGCAGGGGCCGGAGCTGCCGGCCGGCGCAATCGTCGCGGTCACCAGCACCGACGGCACCGCGCTGAACGTGGTGGCGGCGCCACCCGGCCACTGACGCATTTCCGCCCCGGTCCATGCCGAGCGCCGGCGTGGGCGCGGCGGCGGCCGGATGGACGACCGGGTCGGGGCGCGCCGGCGGTATGCGGGCGTGGTGCCGGTGCGTGGCGCGGTGGGCGGGGCGCGGCGATAATGCGCGGCGCACCTCGACCGCCAGGCAGTTCCCGATGACCCAGCAGACCGTCCTCTACGAGTCCCTTCGCGC
>JANOEW010000780.1:0-1661 GCA_031413475.1 Amaricoccus sp. | reverse complement strand
CAGATTCCTCGGTCGGCCCGCGCAAGAGCGCGGACCTCGGTCGGAATGACGAATAAGGAATGAGGGGCGGCCTCGTAAGCGAAACCGCCACGCTTTACGCCTTCGCATCTCCGCGGCCTCCTTCCAGGAGACCACCCGCGTGCTGACCGAGGCGGCGATCATGGGCAAGCGCGACGACCTCCGGGGCCTGAAGGAGAACGTGATCGTCGGCCGCCTGATCCCCGCCGGGACCGGGCTCGCGCACCACAACGCGCGCAAGCGCCAGAAGGCGCTCGGACCCGAGGCGGCGCTGATGGAAGCGCAGGCCGAGGCCGAGGACAAGGCGGCCGCGCAGGCAGCGGCGGAAGCCGCGGCGAACGCGGCGTAGCGTCCCGCAGTGGTAGGCATCGAAGGGGCCGGCCTCGCGCCGGCCCCTTTTTTTCGCCTTGCGCCGGCCGGTGCGAGGCGGCCCGGCGGCGGTATGCTCGACCTTCGGGCCCGTGGCCCATGGGGAGAAGCGGATGAACTGGATTCTCGGAGTGTTCCGGAAGTACGCGGAGTTCTCGGGCCGCGCCCGACGCACGGAGTTCTGGGTGTTCGTGCTGTTCGTGATCGTCGTCAGCGCCGTGCTGCTGACGATCGACTACATGATGGGCACGGTCGAACCGACGTCCGGCTACGGCGTACTGAGCGGCGTCTTCGCGCTCGGGACGCTCGTTCCCTACCTCGCCGTCGGTGCACGACGGCTGCACGACACGGGCCGGAGCGGCTGGTGGTGGCTGATCGGCATCGTGCCGGTCATCGGCACGATCGTGCTGATCGTGTTCTTCGCGAAGAGCGGCGTCGCGGGCAGCAACGCCTATGGCCCGGATCCGAAGGCCGCTGCCGCCTGAGGCGAAACGCCCCTCGGGCTCGGCCGCGGCCCGAGCGCCGGTTCGCGCTCAGACTTCCGTGACGAGCGCGCGTGCGCGCGCCTCGGGCCACGCGTCGGCGACCAGCCCGAGGAGCGCGGCGATCGCCGGCTCCGTGGCGCGATCGCGCGGCGTGATGAACCGGAGTGTCGTCGTGAGCCGCACGCCCGGCCAGATCGCGACTTCGCCGGCGCGCTCCGCCTGTTGGGCCAGGTCTTCGCGCATCAGTCCGACGCCGACGCCGGCGGTCACCAGCGAGCGGACGACCAGTTCGTTGTCGGCTTCGATCGTCGTCGCCGGCGCCTGGCCGCTGGCGTCGAAGAAGCGCGACGCGAGCGCATGGTGCGAGCTGATCGGGGGCGTCATCACCCAGGGCAGCGCCGCGATGGCTGGCCAGTCGGCCTCCCGGACCGCCAAGTTCCAAGCCGCCGGCACGGCGATGCGGAAGTCGAGCGGCCGCAGCGAGATCGCGGCGACCGAGGGGTGCTCGAGCGGGCCGTAGTAGAAACTCGCGTCGAGCTCGCCGTCGCGTACCTTGGCGAACGCGGCGCCCGAGATTTCGTGCTTGAGTTCGAGGAGCAGGAGGGGGTGGCGTTCCACCGCATGGGCCAGAACGTCGCCCAGCCGCAGGACCTCCGGGTCCGCAAGGGTGCCCACCCGCAGGTGACCGTTCACTTCGCCCTTCAGCGCCGACGCCTGGCGCTGGACGTCCGCCGCAGCCTTGATCGCCCGGCTGGCCAGCGGCAGGATGCGCGCCCCGGCGCCCGTCAG
>JANOEW010000779.1:0-2620 GCA_031413475.1 Amaricoccus sp. | reverse complement strand
CGTCGAGCTGGGCGAGCTGCCAGTCGGCGACCTGCTTGTGGAAGGACAGCAGCTCGGTGGCGGTGGTCTTCATCGGGTCGGTCATGGGTTCCTCCGTGGGGGGCTCGCCCCCGACCCGAACAGGATAGCCGCCGTGCTGCGATGCGGCAAGGGCGGTCGTGTTGCGTTGCAACATTTTTCTTGGGGTTGCGCAGCCGGAGGCGGCCAGAGCGCCGGACATGGGATACTTCGGGGCCATGATCGAGATCAAGAAGTACCCGAACCGCCGCCTCTACGACACGTCGCGGTCCCGCTACGTCAACCTCGACGAGCTGGCCGCCATGATCCGCGGCGGCGACGACGTGCGGATCACCGACAGCGACACCGGCGAGGACCGCACCCGCGAGGTGCTGCTCCAGATCGTGCTCGACGTGCTCGAGGGCGGCGAGGTGGTGCCAACCGGCATGCTGCGCCGCATCATCCGGTCGAGCGGCGCCGATCCCGTGCATGTGCTGCTGCGGCAGCAGATCCGCGCCGCCCTCGACGTGTTGTCGGCGCAGATGGACCAGGTCGAGGCCTTGTTCCGGGTGGCGGCGCCGCCGCGGCCCCCGACGCCGCCGGCGAAGGAGCCGGAGCCGGTCGATCCGGAGCTCGACGCGATGCGGCAGAAGCTCGACGCGCTGGAGCGGCGGTTGGGGAGGGGGCCCTGACGGGGTCTTGCGGCCCGGCGTCTAACGGTCGTGGGTCGACCGGCGACCGCGAGGGCTTGGTCGGGCTGCCCCCGTTCGCGGACGCGGCGCGGCTCCACAGCTCGAGCGGCTACAGGAGCCCGATCGAAGCGGAGATTCAATACGCCCGCGCCGAGGCCATCGCCGCTTGAATCAGGTGTCCGTCAAACCGGTGCACGGTCAAGCGGACGCGACGCCGACGGTCGCGACGTGATCCCCGGCGCAGTTCTCATGTGCCCTCGAATGACGTGAATCACGCTATTTGGCCGCGGATGAAGATTCATCCTCGCTGGAGTGGCGCAGGCGGAAGTCTGAGGGGCGTAGTGCTCCGGCCGCTCGGCCGTGACGCTACGAAGGCGCCATGACTTGGCACATCACCCTGGCCGCCGACGGCCGCTTTCCGCTCTCCCGCACCCTGGCGATCATCGCGACGATCGTCCGCGTCTGCGGGGATGTCCTGTTGTTGTTCGCCGTGGTCGATGACCACGTCCATTTGGTCCTGATCGGCGAGCGCTTCGAAGTCGGGCGACGGACCTCGGGCCTCGTTCGCGCGCTCGAAGCCTCGCTCGAGCCTGCGCGGGTGCGACCGGTCGCGGATCGGGCTCACCTCCGTCGCCTCGTCGGCTATGTGGCCGGTCAACCCAGACATCATGGCGCCGGCTCCTGGGAGGGGACCTGCCTGCCCGACCTGCTCGGCGCGCGGCGCCTCGGCTTCGACGCAGGCCGCCTCGCAGCGCAGTTACCGAGAGAGAATCTCGGGGCGCTGGCGTTGGAGGGGGCCGGCTTCGGCGTCAGCGCGATCGCGCCGGCGGGCGACGCCTTGGTTCGGACCCACGGCGCGGTTCGGGGGTATCGGTCGGCGCTCGCCGCCGCAGGGTTGGCGGAGCGCGGCGGACGAACCCCGCTTCGGGTCGCCGTTGATCGCGGGTGGCGGCACCTCGCGGCGCAGGCCGGACTCCACCTCGATGCCCGCGAGGCCGCCGGAATCGCTCAGCGAACCTGGCAAAGGCTCGCGACCGAGCCCGTAGACTCGGCGTGGGTCGCGGCGATCCGGCGGAGCATCGCCTTCGAGGTCGCCACGCCGATCCTGCGGCCGCCAATCCGTCCGGGATGAAGGTTCATGCGCCTGCGAGTGTCGCGATTCGCGCCACTCGGCGGCCGATGAGGGCTCATCGCCTCCCCAATGTCGCGATTCGCGCCATTCAGGACGGGATGAAATCTCATCCCCCTGCGAACGGCGCGGTCGTGGGGCCGCCTGGCCGCCGACGGTCCGGTCACCGGCGCCGTTCACCCCCCGCCGCTCCCCGTCGCCTCCACATCGGCGCCGACGATCGACCCGAGGGCGACGTCGCGGACCGCGGGGGCGCGGCTGGCGTAGCGAGAGAGCCTCGCCCGCCGGAGCGCGTGAGCCTTTCGGTGGTCTCGCACGGTTCCACGGCGGACCGGTCGGGTGATCCGGCGGCGCCTGCGCGGCGACGGCATCCCAGCGTTCTTCGTGGGTTGACCCCTTGCGGGTCCCGAGACGCCAACGTAGTCTTTCCGGAGACTCGTTTGGGGTGTTCTGATGTCGAAAGAGCGAACCTCGCCGTCGGTGGGGCTGGCGGCGCCGGCGCCGTCTGCGCCCGGTGTCGAGACCGCCACCCCAGAGCAGGACACGGTCGGAAACGCGTCGATGGCCGCCGGTGTCGAAGGTGGGGACGCGGGCGACACCGCCACGCTCGACCTTGCGGCCTCCGCCGAGACCGAGACCGAGACCGAGACCGAAGGTCCCGCGCCCGACGAGAAGTTGGACGAAGAGGACGACGTCGCCGAAGCCGCCGCTGGACTGCGAGAAGGCGCTGGAAATCGTGATGCAGGTCGCGCGCGGATTGAAGCATGCGCACGAACACGGTTTTATCCACCGCGACATCAAG
>JANOEW010000778.1:0-1955 GCA_031413475.1 Amaricoccus sp. | reverse complement strand
GAAAACTCGATCTCTGACCTCATCGTCCGCCTCTCTGCCGCCTCTCCGCCGCCTTCGCTGCGCCCGTGATTTTCGAACTATAGCCTTTCTAGACCTTCAGCTCGCGAGCGTGAATCCCCTTCGGTGTCACAACTGTCGATGTCTCACGAATGACGATTGTTCTTGACAGCCGCCCGAGATGGCTCCGGCGCGCCGCGACTGATTTGCGCCCTTGCCGCCGCCCGAGAAGCTTCGCTATCGAGCGTGCATGGCCGCGAAGACGACCCTCAATGCGAAGAACCTGGAGGCGCTCGGAGCAGAGCGGCTCGCTGCGCTCCTGATCGAGGTCAGTACCGGCGACGCGGCGATGAAGCGGCGGCTGCGGCTGGAACTCGCGGGCGCTGCGAGCCCCGCCGAGGCGGCGCGCGAGGTTCGCAAGCGGCTCGCCAGCATCGCCCGCGGCCGCACGTTCATCGACTGGCAGAAGCGCCGGGCCTTCGTCGCGGACATCGAGGCGCAGCGGCGCGCGATCGTCGACCAGGTGGCGCCGGGCGATCCAGGCGAGGCGCTTGACCTCCTGTGGCAGTTCCTGTCCCTGGCCGGGCCGGTCTATGATCGCTGCGACGACAGCAGCGGGGCGATCGGCGACGAGTTCCGCGCGGCCTGCGTCGATCTCGGAACCATCGCGCAGGTGGTCGGCCCCGACCCGGAGAGGCTGGCCGAGCGGACCTTCGACGCGATCTGCGCGAACGACTACGGCCAGTACGACGACCTGATCCGGCTGCTCGCGCCGACGCTCGGCCCGAAGGGTCTCGACCATCTCAAGGCGCGGGTCATGGACCTGGCGAGAACACCGATCGCGACGCCGCCCGACCGGGAGCGTGATAAGATCGGCTGGGCGACCTCCGGTCCGATCTACGCTGACCAGATCGTGCGCAGCCGGCATGACAGCACTGTGCAGTTGGCCCTCGAGGCGATCGCCGACGCGCAGGGCGACGTCGACGGCTTCATCGCCCAGAAGACCGACAAGGCGCGGGCGGTTCCGACAGTCGCCGCCGAGATCGCGCAGCGGCTGCTGGACGCAGGCCGGCCGAAGGAAGCCTGGACGGCGATCAACGCTGCCGCCACGGACCGCGCCGGCCACATCCCCTTCGAGTGGCAGGAGACGCGGCTCGCCGTGATGGAGGCGCTCGGCATGATGGAGGAGGCCCAGGCCTTCCGCTGGCGATGCTTCGAGACGTTCCTCAACCCGACCCACCTGCGTGAGCACCTCAGGCGGCTGCCCGACTTCGAGGACCTCGAGGCAGAGGAGCGGGCGCTGCGCTTCGTCCGCGCCTCGCCGCATTTCCACGAGGCGCTGTGGTTCCTCGTCCACTGGCCGGCGCTCGACCGCGCGGCCGATCTGGTCGTGACGCGGGCGGAGGCGCTGGACGGCGATCTCTATCACATCCTCGTCCCGGCTGCAGAAGCGCTGGAGGCGAAGCACCCGCTCGCCGCCACGCTGATCCGGCGCGCGCTGATCGACTTCACGCTCGGGGCCGCGCGATCGACCCGCTACCGCCACGCCGCGCGGCACCTGCTGGAGTGCCAGGGGCTCGCGGGCCAGATCGGGGATTTCGGCGGCTTCGAGACCCACGAGGCCTACCGTGCCCGGCTCAAGGCCGAGCACGGTCGCAAGGCGTCCTTCTGGAGCCTGCTGGACTGACGACGTCACCCCTGCGCCCGCGCGATCACGAACCGCCGCCCACGCCGGTGATGGACCTCTCGCCCGTTCAGCCGCCACGCGATAACGCTGAGCGCATAGTCGTAGCGCCGATACGCGGTCGGCCGGCTGATGCCGAACCGGTGACAGAGGTGCTTCCAGGGCACGCCCTCGGCGCGGGCCCACATCAGCTCCACCTCATCGCGCCCGAGATACTGGTTCCAGATGATGGTCTCCTCCATGCGGCTGATCGCCGAGGGGCGTGGCGGCGGCC
>JANOEW010000777.1:0-4163 GCA_031413475.1 Amaricoccus sp. | reverse complement strand
AAATGGATCAGCGCCGGGTAGTCGTCGGTGTCGACCACGCCGGCGAGGCATTCGAACACCGGGTTCGGCCGGTTCAACGGCGGCAGGAACAGGCAGCTCCAGCCCGGTGGCGTGCGGATCGACCAGTAGTTGTGGAACTTGCACGGCGGCCGCGGCTCGCGCGGGTTGCCCGACACCTGGAAACGTCCACGACGTGCTCTATCTCCGGACCCGGAAGCTGGAAGGCCGCGACGAGAGCCCGACCGCGGCGATCATCGACGGCCAGAGCGTGAAAACTGGCCCGGAAGCCCGCGAAATGGTCGGATACGACGCCGGAAAGCGGGTCAAGGGCCGCAAGCGGCACCTGGTCACCGACACCCTCGGCCTGATGCTGCGCATCGAGGTCCATTCCGCCGGCGTGCAGGATCGCGACGGCGCCGCTCTGGTCCTCGACCGCATCACCAGGCGCTTCCCGTTCCTCGAGCGCATCTTCGCGGACGCCGGCTACCAGGGTCCACGCGTCGCCGCGGCCGCGCCGCGGCCGGTTGAGATCATCAAGCGCACTGATGCCGGTTTCGTCGTCCAGCCCAAGCGCTGGGTGAGCGAGAGCACCTTCGCCTGGGCCTGCATCAACCGACGCCTCGCCCGCGATGTCGAGCGCGCCGTCGAGACCGTCCGCGCCCTCTTCCAGATCGCCATGATCAAGCTCATGGCCCGCCGGATCGCACGCTACCGGGACTTTTGAGTCAGACTCTCAAGTGACAGCTTCTCGCAGCTCGGCTTAGGCGGCGGCCAAGTGCGGATGCTTTGGCTCTTCCGAATTGCCGACGCGGAAGTCCCAAGCTGTCGATCGGGTCCAACCCCCGCCGGCTGCCACTCAGTCGGGGGCCCAAGGCCGCGCCGGTTGGCCGCGCTCGAGGACGTAGTGGGCGTCGCCGCCGACGCGCTGCCACGCGCTGGCGGCGCCATCCGGCCAGACGACGCGGATCCGAGCCTCGGTGCTCTTTCCGAGCCCGAAATGCCGCCACCCGGTCTGGCCGCCGGCATGCCCGCCGCCCACGGTGATCTCGCGACGCATCAGCGCGGCGCCCCGCCGAACCTCGATCCAGGCGCCGACGGCGTCCGGGTTCGGGCCGGGCTGCCGCAGCCGCACGTCGATCCAGCCGCCGGCGTTCGGGGTCGTGTTGCGCCACAACTGCGCGCCCTCGCCACGATTGACCACCACCAAGTCGGGCAGGCCGTCGAGGTTGAAGTCCACGAGCGCCGCGCCGCGCGCCGGCCTGAGGCTCGCGACCCCCGCGGCCTCGCCGGCCTCCCGGAACTTGCCGTCGGGGGACTGCAGCAGCAGGTTGTTCGGGTCGTTCGTCGCGAAGTCAGGCATCTCCGCGACATTGCCCTTGGCGATGAACAGGTCGACCAGCCCGTCGTTGTTAACGTCCTCGAACTGGGCGTGCCAGGCCGTGCTGGGCTTCACCTCGCCGCCGGTGTAGGGCCGGTGCGCGGTGACCCCGCGGGCGAAGGCCACGTCGGCGTAGGTGGGCGCGACCGGGCCGGACTGCGGCATGCCCGCGAGCGACTGCAGCTTGTTGTCGGCCATGCTGGTGAGGAAGTACTCGGCATAGCCGTCGGAATCGAGGTCATAACTGGCGATGCCCATGCCCCAGATGCGCAGGGGCTTCCAGCCGTCGGCGTCGGTGTAGAGCGCGGGGGGCAGCCCGGCATCGAGCCGCCACAGTTGCTCCTGGCCGCCCTTGTAGTACTCCCGGTCGTTGGAGATGCGCAGGCTGGGCGCGCCCGATCCGTTCCAGTCTGTGAAGAGCATCGACAGCGCACAAAAGCTGGGCATTAGTGGCGTGGGCGGCGCGAAGCTTCGGGCGGTCGGGCTATCTGCGATCGGCCGGTGCAGCCAGTTGTCGGTGCAGGACCCCCAGGGAAAGAGGTCTTCGCGGCGGTCGATGTAGTTGCCGACGGCCACCGTCGGCCAGTCCGCGCCGCGCTCCCAGGTTGCGGCCAGCGCCGTCGACCAGGCGTCCCCGCCGTCGAAGCCCCAAGCCTCGTTGGCGCGTTCGAAACGACAGCCGCCGAGACCGCGCATCGCGACGTTCTCGCCGACCCGCAGCAGGACGAGGTCGGTGACGCCGTCGCTGTCGACGTCGAACGGATAGGCCCCGGTCACCTTGTCGAGCTCCAGCCCGCTCGGCGCCGCCTCGAAGCGCAGCGCGCCGGCCACGGGACTGGCGTTGCGGTAGAACCGCGCAGTCGTCTCGCCGCCCGCCAGCAGCATGTCGGGAAAGCCGTCGTCGTCGCAGTCGAAGGTCGTGACGCCGCCGCCCACGATGTATTCCCAGCCGCCGGAATAGACGCTGTCGATCCCGGCGCTGGCGGTTTCCTCGACGAAGCTCGGAAGGACCACGGCCTCGCCGGCGGCGCCGGGTGAGGTCGCCCGCGCGACCGACGCCGCGATCATCGCCAGCCGCAGTCTCGTCTTGCACATGTCCTATCTCCGGGTGCGCAGGGCGTTCACGTAGGCGGCGACGCAGCGTCCCTGCTCCTGCCCGCGTTCGATCGCCGAGCGGAAGTGGATCCCGCCATAGAGCCGCGAGAGGCCGGCTTCCTCGGCCGCCGCCTGGAAACTGGCGAAGGCGCGCGGCGGCAGGCCGTCCGCGGCGGGCGTGGCGTCCTCGAATGCGAAATTTTCGCCCAGGAGATCGGTGAGCACTGCCGCTGCGGCGGCCGACTGGGCGCTATGGCCGCTTGGATACTCGGGAAACGGCGGGGTGGTGAGCACCGGCTCCCATTTCGGATCGATCAGGCGGCGGATGTAGGTCACCGGCCGCAGCAGGTCGTACTCGAACTTCGTCTTCCAACAGGCGACGAACGCGTCGGCCTGCGCCACGCCGAGACGGGCCAGGACATCCACACGTCGGTCGAGCGCCGCATCGTCGCGTTCGAGGATCTGCTGCGCGATCGAGACCCAGTGCCCCGGAGGCGTCGCCGTTAACATCGGGTCGTCCGACCAGAATCGCGCGATGGCGCGTTGCTCGGGAGTCAGGTTCGCCTGCATCTCGACGACTTCGAGGGCCTCGCCGTAGAATTCCGACGTCGGATCCTCGCTGTAGTCGGGCGGAGGCGGCAGATCGCAGGCGGCTGCGTCCGGCATGGCGAACGTGCGGTTGCCGCCCCAGCCCGGCAGGAGCGGAAGCTGCTGCTGGACGATCAGGCTGGTCGGAACCCAGTGCGCCTCGCCCTGGGTGAGGATGTGCTCAAGCGGGAAGCCCATGTTCACGATGACCGCGCCGCCATCGCCATGCGACCACGCCAGGATGTGCTCCGCCACCTCCCGGCCGAGCGCTTCGCTGCGGACGACGACGTCGGAGCGCAGCCCCGCCGCAGCCTCGGCGCGCAGCTTGCTCTCTACCGCGGCCATAGCGCGTTGTCCGGTCGGACCGGTGTTCTGGAAAAATCCCCGGAGGGCGACGGCCATTGCGGCCTGCAGCACCAGACCGTCGTCGTAGGTCCGGCCGGGTTCGCGCTGCGGCACGGGGTCGAGTCCGTTCAGCTGTCCCGCCAGCGATCGCAGCGAGTCGGAGCCCGCCGCCACCGCCTCGAAGGCCGTCACGCCGATATAGGCAATCGCGCGGCTGGCAACGGGTGGCGAGTAGGTCGGCGTGTGCCGCACCAGTTCGAGCAGCAGCCTGTACGACGTGTCCAGGACCTCGACGGGCCCGACGCTCGCCGTCTGCGCGCGGAGCGCGCCCGGCGCGCCCAAAAAGACCGTCGCGGCCACGGCGACCGATGCAACCGCGTGACGAAGCGTCATCATGCCCACTCCCCTGACGACGCCGCAGCCGGCGTCGCGGATAGGCGCAAGTAAGCATTTGCCGGTATCGGCCTGCAAGTTCGACGTCTCGCGGCGCTCGTCGCCTCGATGCCGGTTCCGGCATTGATCAGCAGCACCGCCGGCGCGTTTACCGAGAGGAGCTATGATTGAATCTGGGTGACGCGGGCTGATCAAGCGGCGCGGTTTTGGGCGGCATCGCTTGCGGCGACGCCGTCGGTGAATTTGACGCCTTCGATGACGCGAGGCAATTGATTTGCGCCGTTCAGGCGGCGCCATTTCCTGGATGCCGCGCGCACGAGGGTGAACACCATCAGCTTCACGGTTTTCTGCGACAGCGCGCCCT
>JANOEW010000776.1:0-5136 GCA_031413475.1 Amaricoccus sp. | reverse complement strand
GGCTCGACAGCCGCCGCACGCACGGATAAGTCACGCAGCATGACCGATCTGCCGCCTCTCCTGTTCCTGCACGGCGCCTTCTCCGGCCCCGAGGTCTTGACCCGCTTCATCGCGCCCTGGTTCGCACGGCGCGGCCACCGGGTCGCGGTTCCGCGCCTGCCCGGCCCGACCGAGCGGCCGGCGCGGTTGCGCGACCACGTGCGCGCGGCGCGCGCCGCGGCGGACGAACTCGGCGGCCGGCCGGTCGCGATCGGCCATTCGCTCGGCGGCCTGGTCGCCCAGCACCTCGCCGCCGAAGGCCGGCTCGCCGCCGCGGTGCTCGTCGCCTCGCCCGGTCCGATGGGCCTCGGCCCGGCGCTCTGGCGGCTCTCCAGCGCCGCGCCGGACGTGCTGGCCACGCTCCTGCTCACCCAGGCCGGGGTCCGGCCGCCGCGCGGCGTCGCCGCCGCGCGCCGCGCGCTCTTCACCGAGGACACGCCCGAGGACTGGATCGCCGCGGTCGCGCCGGCGCCGCTGCCCGAAAGCCCGGCGGCGCTGCTCGACGGCGCCACCTGGGACCTGCCGCTCTGGCCGCTGGCGCGCGCCACGCCGATGCTCGCGCTGCTCGGCGACCGCGACGCCTTCATCCCGGTCACCGACCTGTGGTCGATCGGGTTGCTCTATGGCGCCGAGACCGCGCTGCTGCCCGGCCTCGCCCACGGCCTGCCGATCGACCCGTCGTGGAAGAGCCTCGCCTGGCGCATCGGCAGCTGGCTCGGCGAGCGCCGGATCGGCGAGGCGACGCGCCCGACCCTCGCCCTCGCGGGAGCCTGAGCCATGCGCATCCTCGTCACCGGCGGCGCCGGCTACATCGGCAGCCACACGCTGGTCGAGCTGCTGCTCGCCGGCCACGAGGCGCATGTGGTCGACAGCTTCGCCAACTCGAGCCCCGAGGCGCTCGCCCGGGTCCGGCTGCTGACCAACCGCGGCTTCGGCTTCACCCGCGCCGACATCCGCGACGCTTCCGCCATGGCGGACGTGGCCCGCGACTTCGCCCCCGAGGCGGTGATCCATTTCGCCGGCCTCAAGGCGGTGGGCGAGTCGGTCGCCAAGCCGCTCGCCTACTTCGACGTCAACGTCGGCGGCACGGTGGCGCTGCTGCAGGCGCTGCAGGCGAGCCCCTGCCGCCGCTTCGTGTTCTCCTCCTCCGCGACGGTCTACGGCGACCCCGACTACCTGCCGATCGACGAGGCGCACCCGCGCCGCACCACCAACCCCTACGGCCGCACCAAGCTGCAGATCGAGGGCATCCTCGAGGACCTCGCCGTTGCCGACCCCGGCTGGTCGATCGCGCTGCTGCGCTACTTCAACCCGGTCGGCGCCCACGCCTCGGGGCGCATCGGCGAGGATCCGGCCGACATCCCCAACAACCTGATGCCCTACGTCACCCAGGTCGCCACCGGCCGGCGCGCGCGTCTGACCGTGCACGGCGACGACTACGCCACCCCCGACGGCACCGGGGTGCGCGACTTCATCCACGTGACCGACCTCGCGCGGGCGCATCTCGCCGCCGTGGACTGGACCACCCGCCACGCCGGCTGCGAGGCTTTCAACCTCGGAACGGGTCATGGCGCCTCGGTGCTCGAACTCGTCGAGGCGTTCCGCGCCGCCAGCGGCCAGCCGATCCCGCTCACCATCGGCCCGCGCCGGGCCGGCGACGTCGCCGCCAGCTGGGCCGATCCCTCGCGCGCCGCCCGCGAACTCGGCTGGCGCGCCGAACTCGGCGTCGCCGAGATGTGCGCCTCGGCCTGGGGCTGGGCCGAGCGCAACCCCGAGGGCTACGGCGCTCCGGAACGGAACGCCGCCGAAAGCTCGGGCCCCGCATGAGAATTCTTCTCGCCATGCCGGCGCGCCTGCGCTAAAGCGCTTCGCATCGGGGTACGAGCCGCCGCACGGGCGGCCACGGTGGCGAGATGGACTGGCATGGTGCGATCGGAGCGGCGGCCGCCGGCTTCGGGATCAGTTTCGCGATCTGCCTCGCCCTGATCGCGACCGAGCGCTGGCACGGCCGCTTCACCTATGATCGCGTGGACGGAGTGCAGAAGTTCCACCTGCATCCCACCCCGCGCATCGGCGGCGTCGCGATCGCTGGCGCCTTTCTCCTGGTTTGGCCCTTTCTTCCGGCGGCGCTGCGCGGCCCCTGGACGCTGATCGGCCTAGCCGGCCTGCCGGCCTTCGCCGCCGGCCTCGCCGAGGATCTGACCGAGCGCGTCGGCGTGCGCGCACGGCTGATGGCCACCATGCTCGCGGGCATGCTCTTCGCGCTGCTGACCGGTTACGTCATGGACAAGGTCGATCTTCCCGGGATCGACTGGCTGCTGTCGTTCGCGCTCGGCGGGCTCCTGTTCACCGGCTTCGCCATGGGCGGCGTCGCGAACGCGATCAACATCATCGACGGCTTCAACGGCCTTGCCGCCGGCGCGCTGCTGATCATGCTCGGCGGCTTCGCCTGGGTGGCGCACCGGGTCGGCGACGACCTGGTGCTGTCGCTGGCGCTGCTCTACGCCGCGCTGGTCGCCGGGTTCTTCGTGGTCAACTTCCCGTTCGGCAAGATCTTCCTCGGCGACGGCGGGGCCTATTTCGCCGGCTATCTGCTCGCCACGCTGGGGGTGCTGCTCCCCGCGCGCAACCCCGAGGTCTCCGCCTGGGCGGCGCTGCTGATCTGCGCCTATCCGGTGATCGAAACCCTCGCCTCGATCCGGCGCAAGGCGCGACGCGACGGCCACAGCGTCGGCAAGCCCGACCGTGTGCATTTCCACATGCTCGCCCATCGCCGCTACGCCCGACGCCTGGTGCCCGATCCCGACCGCATGGACCTGCGCAACCCGGCCACCGCCGTCGTCACCTGGGTCCTGCCGCTGATCACCACGGGGTTCGTGGCGATCTCCTACGCCAGCGTGGTGCTCAGCGCGGTCTTCTTCTTCGCCACCGTGCTCATCTACGGCCTGCTCTACCGGGTGATGTCGCTGAACGCCCCGCGCCTGCCCCAGGCGCTCGCCCGCCTGCTCTGATCCTCAGCTCGCGACGACGCCCGCGCATGCGGGCGTCGCACCCGGAGTCGACCGGTCTACTTGTGGCCCATCTCGAAGGTGTGGATGTCGCGGTCCTTGGTCTCGGGCACGAACAACAACCCGATCACGACGGTCAGCAGCGCGAAGCCGACCGGATACCAAAGACCCGCGTAGATGTCGCCGGTCGAGGCGACGATCGCGAACGAGGTCGCCGGCAACAGGCCGCCGAACCAGCCGTTGCCGATGTGATAGGGCAGCGACATGGCGGTATAGCGGATCCGGCTCGGGAACAGCTCGACCAGCGCGGCGGCGATCGGGCCGTAGACCATCGTCACGTAGATGATCATGATGGTCAGCAGACCGATCACCTTCATCGCCTGCAGATTGCCGAACGGCGCGAAAAAGCCGGTCACCCGCACTTTGTCCGGGTCGTTGAGCGCCGGATCGGCCGGATTGTCGGCGCGCGGATAGCCCGCCGCGACCATCGCCGCGCCGACTTCCGTGCCGAACGCCTTCGCGTCGAGCGTGGTTCCATCGGTGTAGGGCAGGGCCACCTCGGTCTCGTTCACCGTCAGCACGACGGGCGAACCGGCGGGCGCATCGACCTTTTCATAGCGATACGCCTGTTGCGACAGCGTGCGCCGGATGATGTCGCAGGGCGCGGTGAAGGTGCGGATGCCGACCGGGTCGAACAGGCTGCCGCAGGTCGCCGGGTCGGCCGCGACCTGGATCTTCACGTTCTCGATCGCCGCGGCGTAGTTCGGGTTCGCCACCGCGGTCAGCGTCTTGAAGATCGGAAAGAACGTCGCCGCCGCGATCAGGCAGCCCACCAGGATGATCGGCTTGCGCCCGACGCGGTCCGACAGCGCGCCAAAGAACAGAAAGCCGCCGGTGCCGATGATCAGCGACCAGGCCACCAGGATGTTCGCCGTCAGCAGGTCGATCTTCAGGATACCCTGCAGGAAGAACAGCGCGTAGAACTGGCCAGTATACCAGACCACCGCCTGGCCGACCACCAGGCCGAACAGCGCGATCAGCACGTAACGGCCGTTCTTCCACGTGCCGAACGCCTCCTTCAGCGGGGCCTTCGACCGGGTGCCCTCTTCCTTCATCTTCTGGAAGACCGGGGATTCGTTCATCTGCAACCGGATGTAGACCGAGATCGCCAGCAGAATCGCCGAGCCGAGGAACGGGATGCGCCAGCCGCCTTCGAGGCCGAAGAACAGCGGGAAGCTGGTGGTGAACGCCTCCTCGCCCATGTTGGTGCGCAGCGTGACGATCACCGCCAGCGACAGCAGCAGGCCCAGCGTCGCCGTGGTCTGGATGAACGAGGTGTAGAAGCCGCGCCGGTTTCGCGGCGCGTGCTCGGCCACATAGACCGCGGCGCCGCCGTATTCGCCGCCCAGCGCCAGGCCCTGCAGCATGCGCAGCGCGATCAGCAGCACCGGCGCCAGCCAGCCGATCGCCTCGTAACTCGGCAGCAGGCCGACGAAGAACGTCGAAAAACCCATGATCAGGATGGTGATCAGAAAGGTGTATTTCCGCCCGACCAGATCGCCGAGGCGGCCGAACACGATCGCGCCGAACGGCCGGACCAGAAAGCCGGCGGCGAAGGCCAGCAGCGCGAAGATCGCCTGCGTGCTCGGATCGAACGCCGAAAAGAACTGCCGCCCGATGATCACCGCCAGCGTGCCGTAGAGATAGAAGTCGTACCATTCGAAGATCGTGCCGAGCGACGAGGCCAGAATGACCTTCCGCTCTTCGCGCGTCATCGGTTTCGGTCCCTGGTCGACCACGGCGGCTGGTGTTGCCATCTCTCGCCCTCCCTTGCGGCGCATTCGTTGGCGGTCACTCTTAGCGAAATAATCGTGCGCGCCAAGCGGCAGATCGAACAAAAACACCCCGACGTTGGCGCCGGCCGCGCCGGTTGCGGTCCGCGGCGTGATCGGCCCCCGATCGCCCGCTCTGGCCGGCTCAGCCCCGGTCGTCGTCGCCGTCACGCCGCAGCAGCAGGACCACCGCCAGCGCCCCGAGCGCCGCCGCGACCAGCCCGCCGCGCCGCGCCGCCGGCAGCGCGGTCAGCAGC
>JANOEW010000775.1:0-8699 GCA_031413475.1 Amaricoccus sp. | reverse complement strand
ACTCGGCGCGCCGCTCGTAGAACTGGCGGTGCACCGTCTGCCAGACGAAGGCCTCGAGGCTCGCCACGTCCCGCCAGACCGTCAGGTTCGCCACGAACCGCGGGTCGCCGTCGAGTTTGGTCTCGGTGTTGCCGGTCCCCGGCGTGCCCGAGCCCTCCATCATCCAGACGAACCCCGGCATGCGCTTGCCGAGGCGGTTGACCCGGTCGAGCGCCGCCATGAACTCGACGACGCGCGGGTCGTCGGTCTCGGCGACCAGCCGGCCGACGTTGAGCTGGGCGAGATGCATCAGGCCCTCCATCGCCGGCTTACGAAGTCGCCATCTGGCGCGCTGCACGACAGCAGGGGCGGCGTTGGCTTGCGGAACGTGGCCGAGCGGTAGCGCAACGGCGAGACCTGTCATTCTGCTCCGGAGTCAGGAAGGAGTCATCTCCCCTCCGCGCCCTGTCCACCCCCTCGCCACAGCCACGAAGGGCGGCGCCCGACCCGGCGGGCGAGAAGCGCCCGCCGTGGGGCGGGGCGGGCGCTGCCCGGGCCGGGGCCCGGGCGGGACGGCGAAACCCGCGCGCGTCTTCGTCTGCCGTCGCTGAACAAGCGCGGTCGCTGCTGTCGCATAGTGTTACCATCGGGTTAATTCCACAGAGCTTGTCTCACCATATCAAAAGTTTGGCCAGAGTCGCACGCGTGCGACCCCTGCCCGCCCCTACTCCGCCGCCACCTGGCCCCGCGCGCCCCGGCGCTTCCCGATCCGGTCCTCGATCTCGTCGCGGAAATGCCGCACCAGCCCCTGGATCGGCCAGGCCGCCGCGTCGCCCAGCGCGCAGATCGTGTGCCCCTCCACCTGCTTGGTGACGTCGAGCAGCATGTCGATCTCCTCGACCGCCGCCTCGCCGGTCACCAGCCGGTCCATCACCCGCATCATCCAGCCGGTGCCCTCGCGGCAGGGCGTGCACTGGCCGCAGCTCTCGTGCTTGTAGAACTTCGACAACCGCCAGATCGCCTTGATCACGTCGGTCGACTGGTCCATCACGATCACCGCCGCGGTCCCGAGCCCTGAGCGCGCCTCGCGCAGCCAGTCGAAATCCATCAGCGCACCGTCGCAGACGCTCGCCGGCAGCAGCGGCACTGACGAGCCGCCCGGGATCACCGCCTTGAGGTTCTTCCAACCGCCGCGCACCCCGCCGCAGTGTTTGTCCAGAAGCTCGCGCAGCGGGATCGACATGGCGTCCTCGACCACGCAAGGCGCGTTCACGTGCCCCGAGATCGCGAAGATCTTGGTGCCGACATTGTTCGGCCGCCCGATCGCCGCAAACCAGCCCGGCCCCCGTCGCAGGATCGTCGGCACCACCGCGATCGACTCGACGTTGTTCACCGTGGTCGGCGCGCCGTAGAGCCCGGTGTTGGCCGGGAACGGCGGCTTCAGCCGCGGCATGCCCTTGCGCCCCTCGAGGCTCTCGAGCAGCGCCGTCTCCTCGCCGCAGATATAGGCCCCGGCCCCGTGGTGCAGGTAGACGTCGAAGTCCCAGCCCGAGCCTGCGGCGTTCGCGCCCAGCAGGCCGGCGCCATAGGCCTCGTCGATGGCGATCTGCAGCGCCTCGCGCTCGCGGACATATTCGCCGCGGATGTAGATGTAGCCCGCGTGCGCCCCCATGCCGAAGCCCGCGATCAGGCAGCCCTCGACCAGCGTGTGCGGGTCGTGGCGCATGATCTCTCGGTCCTTGCAGGTGCCCGGCTCGGACTCGTCGGCGTTGACCACCAGGTAGTGCGGCCGCCCGTCGTCGCCCTTGGGCATGAACGACCACTTCAGCCCGGTGGGAAAGCCCGCGCCGCCCCGGCCACGCAGGCCGCTGGCCTTGACCTCCTCGATCACCTTGTCGCGGCCCCGCCCGATGATCTCGGCCGTGCCGTCCCAGGCCCCGCGCGACCGCGCGCCTTGCAGGCTGCGGTCGAACATGCCGTAGAGGTTGGTGAAGATTCGGTCCTTGTCCGCCAGCATCCGCCTGTCACTCCATCGTCCGACCCGCGGGCCGGACCCATCCGTTCGGTTGCGGCGACGCGGGGCGCGCGTCGCCGCTGCGCGGGCGCGTGCCCGCGTCAGTAGACCTCGCCCTTGTCGACGCGCTGCGAGAACTCGGTCTCGCCGCCCGCCGCCAGCAGCTTCGCCTGGCCCACCCAGTCATCGCGGGTGGCCCGGCCGTTGAAACCCTCGAGGTTCGAATCGACCCACGCAAGTTCGGACGGACCCCAGGCCGCGACCTGGTCGAAGTGATAGAACCCGAGGCTGTGCAGCAGGTCCTCCAGCTTCGGGCCCACGCCCTTGATCCGCTTCAGGTCGTCCGGACCGCCCTCGCGGGCTGCCGACAGGCCCGCCGGCCGCGTCGGCTCGGCGTGCTCGACGGCCGGCGCGGCGGCCGGTTCGATCACGTCGGCGATCGCCGCACGCGCGGCTTGCGCAGCACTCGTCACCGCCGCGCTGGCGCTGTAGGCCGCCCGGCTCACCACGTCGCTGACCGACTGGCCCGCCGCCTCGCCCATGTCCGCGAACGACGTGACCGGAGTCGGGGTCTGAGCCGGGGCCGGGGCCGCCGACCATGCCTCGGTCGTGGGCGCCGGCGCGTTCGGCGCACGGAACGCGCCGCCCGGCGGCGCACGAAACGCCCCGCCCGGAGGCGCCACAGGCGGCTTCAGCGTATTCGGCGCCGGCAGATTCGCATCCGACGCGCTCCGCGCGAGCAGAAAGCCCGCGACCACGAACACCGCCACCCCGAGCGCGGCCCCGCTCCGCCAGCCCGCGCCGTAGAACTCGGCGAAGACGAAGCCGATCGCGCCGCCCATGATGGCGGCGAACAAGGCCCCCGTCAGTCCCCAGAACAGGCCGTCGCGCATGCCCGGTCGTCTTGCCGCTGTATCCGCCATCTCCGTTTCCTCCCCGTCGCCGTTCGATCGCTCACCCCTCGCCTTCGACGCGCACGGGCTCGCCCGTGATCCGCGCCACGGTGTCGCCGAGAGCGAGCGCCAGCGACACCGATGCGTTCGACGCCTCGTCCCGGGGCGCCTCCGTCAGGCTGGTCAGCCCGCCCGCGGGCTCCGAGGCGAACCGCCCGTTCTGCGGCCCTGGCGCGGGAACCTCGCCGCGCGCGAAGGCGTCGATCAGCGCCGCGAGTCCGTCCGCCGTCAGGTCTTCGTAGTAGTCCTTGCCGATCTGCGCCATGGGCGCGTTGGCGCAGGCCCCGAGGCACTCGACCTCCTCCCAGCTGAACCGGCCGTCGGGCGACAGCTCGAACGCCCGCGGCGCGATCTTCTCGCGGCAGACCCGCACCAGATCCTCGGCGCCGCAGATCATGCACGACGTCGTGCCGCAAACCTGAAGATGCGCCACGCTGCCAACGGGTTGCAGCTGGAACATGAAGTAAAAGGTCGCAACCTCGAGAACGCGGATATCGGCCATGCCGAGCATCCGCGCCACGTATTCGATCGCGGGCTTGGTGACCCATCCCTCCTGCTCCTGCGCCCGCCACAGCAGCGGGATGACCGCGCTCGCCTGCCGATCCGCAGGATACTTGGCGATCTGCCCCCGGGCCCAGTCCAGGTTGCCGGGCGTGAACTCGAAGCTCGCGGGCTGCTGAGGGTGAAGACGGCGCAGCATCAGCGGTCGATCTCCCCGAACACCACGTCGAACGACCCCAGCGCCGCCGAGACGTCCGCCAGCATATGCCCCCGGCAGATGTGGTCCATCGCCGCCAGATGCGGATAGCCCGGCGCGCGCAGCTTGACCTTGTAGGGCTTGTTGCCGCCGTCGCTGACCAGATACACCCCGAACTCGCCCTTAGGCGCCTCGACCGCGGCATAAATCTCGCCCGCGGGCACGTGAAACCCCTCGGTGTAGAGCTTGAAATGATGGATCAGCGCCTCCATCGAGGTCTTCATCTCGGCGCGCTTCGGCGGGCTGATCTTGCCGCGGGACATGACCTCCTCGCCCTTGCAGCGGTTCAGCTTCTCGATCGCCTGTTCAATGATCCGCAGGCTCTCGCGCATCTCCAACATCCGGCACAGGTACCTGTCGTAGCAGTCGCCGTGCTTGCCCACAGGGATCATGAACTCGAACTCGTCGTAAAGCTCGTAGGGCTGCGCCCGGCGCAAATCCCAGGCGAGGCCGGAGCCGCGCACCATCACCCCGGAGAACCCCAGCGCCTGGCACTCCTCGGCGCTGACCACCGCGATGTCGACGTTGCGCTGCTTGAAGATGCGGTTCTCGGTCAGCAAGCCGTCGATGTCGTCGAGCACCGCGGGAAAGGCCTTCGCCCAGAAGGCGATGTCATCCAGCAGGTCCTGCGGCAGGTCGACGTGCACGCCGCCGGGCCGGAAATACGCGGCATGCAGCCGCGCCCCGCAGGCGCGCTCGTAGAACACCATCAACTTCTCGCGCTCCTCGAACCCCCAGAGCGGCGGGGTCAGCGCGCCCACGTCCATCGCCTGCGTGGTGACGTTCAGCAGATGGTTCAGGATCCGCCCGATCTCGCAGTAGAGCACCCGGATCAGCGACGCGCGGCGCGGAACCTCGGTCCCGGTCAGCCGCTCGATCGCCAGGCACCAGGCGTGCTCCTGGTTCATCGGCGCCACGTAGTCGAGCCGATCGAAATAGGGCAGGTTCTGCAGATAGGTCCGGCTCTCCATCAGCTTCTCGGTGCCGCGGTGCAAGAGGCCGATATGCGGATCGCAGCGCTCGACGACCTCGCCGTCGAGCTCGAGAACCAGGCGAAGAACGCCATGCGCCGCAGGATGTTGCGGCCCGAAGTTTATGTTGAAGTTGCGGATGCGCTGTTCACCGACCAGCGCGTTTGAGTTGTCATGTCCGTCCACGGTGGCCGATCGCTCCCTCGGATAATCGCTGCCTGACCTGCGCGCCTAGTGTCGCCATCCGTCCGGAACCAGCGCACCGAACCGCGCCTCGACGAAGGCATAGGCAGGCTCCAGACTCGCACGCACGCGCCGCTCCAGATCGTCGGTCAGGGTCAGGCCGCGCGACGGCGATACGTTGACGCCAGTGTCGAACTTCGCCGGCGCGGTTCCGATCCCGAGGAAGGCGGTCAGTCGATCCATCTCCGACTGCCGGAACAACGTCTCGTAGAAGAAGTAGCAGATGCGCTCCGGCGGCACGACGCTCTCCAGCCGCTGGATCGTCAGATCGTAGCGCGACCGCAGGATGTCCATGTCGGCCGGGTCGGCCGTCGCGGCCTCGACCCGCTCGGCCAGGCCAGACGGCGACACGGCCTCGGCGCCGTGATGCCGCTTCAACGAGTGCCGCGCGCCGGAAACGAAGCGGCCGACCGGGTCGCGCATGATGAACAGGAACCGAACGTCCGCCCCCAGCGACGCCATCTCGGCGAAGGTCTCCGTCGGGAGCAGCGCATACTCGGGCGTGATCTCGCCGACCACGCCCTCGCCGCGGTAGGCCTGGAACATCACGTCCGCGTAGGGCCCGTGGCTCGGCGAGGGTGCGCGAAACATCGTGTCGGCGAGCGCCCAGGCCCGATCGATCGCCCGTTGCTCGCGCTTGCGAAGCAGGCGCCGCACGAACCCGAGCGCGCAGATCCGCTCCAGCTCCTTCGCCACGCGCCGCCGTCGAGCGCCGATGGGCTCGGCGAGCATCGTGTTCCAATAATGCTGCTCCTTGCGGACCGGAAGACACACCTCCGAATGGCCGCGAAGATAGTCGTCGAGCCAGCTCGTCGCGGACTTCTGCGCTCCGATCCCGAAGAAAAGCACGCGCGGCTTGCCGAACCGCGGGTCGAAATCCCGCCGAAGCACAGCGCGCGGCGTAGCGTCGGTCATGCTCGCGGCTCCGTCCATCCGATCCTCACGACGCCGACGAACCGGCGGCTGCGCGCCGCGCCTCGGGAATCGGCGCCCCCTGCCAAGCCTCGGGCGTCAGCGCGCCGAACTTCCGCGTGACGAAATCGTAGGTCGGCTGCAGCGCCGATCGGGCGAGGTCCCCCAGGTCCGCCGCGACGCCGATATCGCGGCCCGCGCTGACATGGACCTTCGCATCGACCCGGGCGGGGGCGGTCGCAATCCCCAGAAAGTCGGCCAATCGGTCCATCTCCGCCTGCTGGAACATGGTCTCGAAAAAGAAGTAGCAGATTTTGTCCCGGCGCACGGCGCTTTCCAGCCGGTCGATGGTCAGATCGTAGCGCGAGCGCAGCATCGCGGGGTGGCTGGGCTGCCGCACCGCTTCGCCGAGGTGCTCGGCGACGTTGTCGGTGGTCACCGCGTCGGCGCCCCGGGTCTTGCGCAACTTCTGTCGAACCCCCGACAGCAGCCGGTCGACCGGGTCGCGAAGGATGAAGATGAACCGGACGTCGGACGCGAGGCCCGCGATCTCGGCGAAGTCTTCCGAACCGAGCAGCGCATAGTCAGGCGTGATCTCGCCGACCACGGGCTCGCCGCCGTAGGCTTGGAACAGCACGTCGGCATAGGCGGCATGCCCCGCCGAGTCGTGCCGCAGCATGACTTCGGTGCGCCGCCAGGCCTCGTCCATGTTCCGCCCGCGGCGTGTCCTGAGCAGCCGATCGATCGGGCCCCGCTCCGCGACCCTGCGCAGCCGCGAGTCGACCCAGGCGTGCCGATCGCTCGGCTGCGGCAGCCGGCGCGTCGACCAGTAGTGTTGCTCCTTGCGCAGCGGCAGGCAGACCTCGGGGTGTTCGCGCAGATGCTGGTGCAGCCACGAGGTCGCGCTCTTCTGCGCGCCGATCCCGAAGAACAGCGTGCGCGGACCGGCGAACCGCGGATCGGGCAGGTCGCTCACGCTACCGCCGCGGGGCTCAGGCCTGCGCGCTGCGGGCGCGGAACGCCAGCACCCACAGCAGCACGACCAGGCCGAACGGAACGATGCAGACCAGCGACCAGGCCGGATTGAAGCCGGCGCGCTCGGTCAGCTTCCACATCGGGATCACGGTGACCGCGATGAACAGCGGGTAGAGCAGCAGTTCCATCACCCGCGTTCCTTCTTCGCGTCGCCCGGCAGGATGTAGTCCGCGCCTTCCCAGGGGCTCATGAAGTCGAACAGCCGGTACTCCTGCGTGAGCTGCACCGGCTCGTAGATCACGCGTTTCGCAACCTCGTCGTAGCGCACCTCGACATACCCGGTGGTCGGGAAGTCCTTGCGCAGCGGATGCCCGCGAAAGCCGTAGTCGGTCAGGATGCGCCGCAGGTCCGGATGGCCCGAGAACAGGATCCCGTACATGTCGAACACCTCGCGCTCGTACCAGTCGGCCGAGGGAAAGGCCGTGATGATCGACGGCGCGATTTCGTCCTCGCGCAGCGCCGCCTTCACCCGTACCCGCGCGTTCAGCGACATCGACAGGAAATGATAGACCAGATCGAAGCGCTTCTCGCGATCCGGCCAGTCGATCGCGGTGATGTCGATCAGCGTGGTGAAGCGGCACGACGGATCGGTCCGCAGAAACTCGACGAACTCTGGGATGGCGCTCGGCGCGACATGCAGCGTCAGTTCGCCATGCCGCGACTCGGCGCCGAGCACGGCGTCGCTGCGGCGCAGCGCGATGAGCTCGCGCAGCTCCTCGAGGCCGGGATCTTCCGTCACCACCCGCCCCGCCCGCCGCTCATCGCACGATCGTCCCGGTGCGGCGGATCTTCCGCTGCAACTGGAGGATGCCGTAAAGCAGCGCCTCCGCGGTCGGCGGGCAGCCCGGCACGTAGATGTCGACCGGCACGATCCGGTCGCAGCCACGCACCACGCTGTAGCTGAAGTGGTAATACCCGCCGCCGTTGGCGCAGGACCCCATCGAGATCACGTAGCGCGGCTCGGGCATCTGGTCGTAGACCTTCCTGAGCGCCGGAGCCATCTTGTTGGTCAGCGTGCCCGCGACGATCATCAAATCCGACTGGCGGGGCGACGCCCGCGGCGCTGTGCCGAACCGCTCCAGGTCGTAGCGCGGCATCGAGGTGTGCATCATTTCGACCGCGCAGCACGCCAGCCCGAACGTCATCCAGTGCAAACTGCCGGTGCGCGCCCAGTTGATCACGTCCGCCGTCGAGGTGACCAGAAAGCCCTTGTCCGCGAGTTCGTTCGACAGCGCACGCGCCGCGGTCTCGCGGTCGGCTTCGGCCACGGGCGCGAGGGCGGGCGAAGGTTCCATCACTCCCATTCCAGCGCTCCCTTCCGCCATTCGTAGGCGAAGCCGATCATCAGCACCGCCAGAAACACCATCATCGACCAGAAGCCGAACTCGCCGATGTGCTGAAAGCTCACCGCCCAGGGAAACAGGAACGCCACTTCCAGGTCGAAGATGATGAACAGGATCGACACCAGGTAGAAGCGCACGTCGAACTTCATCCGCGCGTCGTCGAAGGCGTTGAAGCCGCACTCGTAGGCCGACACCTTCTCCTTGTCCGGCGACGAGGGCGCGAGCCGCCACGCCGCGATCATGAAGCCCGCGCCCATAGCCGCCGCGATCCCGAGAAAGATCACGATCGGCAGATACTCGACCAGCAGACCCTGCATGGGTGAAGCGTCCTCGTTCCGGGCCCGCACGCGGGCTCCTCAGCGCCCGTCGCGGCCTTGGGCGCGACGGCAAATCAGCGAGCGGAAGCTACGCGCGCCGCCGGAGTGAGGCAACCGTGCTGCGGCTGCGAACTGCGGTGATTGGAGGGTGGGCCGGAGCCACGCAATCCATGGC
>JANOEW010000774.1:0-3927 GCA_031413475.1 Amaricoccus sp. | reverse complement strand
GTTCGAGCCGGTCGCCAAGCCCTGGGGCATGGAGGGCATCCCCGAGGCGTTCGAGTTCGACCAGCTGCCCGAGGACTTCGACCATTTCGAGCCGATCCTCGCGAAGGCCGTCGAACGCATGCCGGTGCTGGCCGAGGCGGGCATCCACACCTTCTTCAACGGCCCCGAGAGCTTCACGCCCGACGACCGCTACTATCTCGGAGAGGCGCCCGAGCTCGCCGGCTACTGGGTGGCGGCGGGCTACAATTCGATCGGCATCGTCTCGTCGGGCGGCGCGGGCATGGCGCTCGCCCAGTGGATGGAGGATGGCGCGCCGCCGTTCGATCTCTGGGAGGTGGACATCCGCCGCGCCCAGCCGTTCCAGCGCAACCGCGCCTACCTGCGCGCCCGGGTGAGCGAGACGCTGGGCCTGCTCTACGCCGACCACTACCCGCACCGCCAGCCGGCGACCGCCCGGGGTGTGCGCCGGTCGCCGCTGCACGCCCATCTCGACGCCCGGGGCGCCGTCTTCGGCGAGACCGCGGGCTGGGAGCGCGCCAACTGGTTCGCCGAACCGGGGCAGGAGCGCGCCTACCGCCATGACTGGGCGGGACAGAACTGGTTCGCCAACCAGCGCGCCGAGCACATGGCGCTGCGCGAGGGCGTGGGCCTTCTCGACATGTCGTCCTTCGGCAAGATCCGCGTCGAGGGGCCCGACGCCTGCGCCTTCCTCGACCGGGTCTGCGCCAATCGGATCGACGTGGAGGCGGGGCGGATCGTCTACACTCAGATGCTGAACCCGCGCGGCGGGATCGAGTGCGATCTGACGGTGACCCGGCTCAGTGAGACCGCGTTTCTGCTGGTCGTGCCTGGCGCGACACTGCAGCGCGACCTCGCGTGGCTTCGCCGCCATGTGAGCGACGCGCGGGCGGTGGTCGTGGATGTCTCGGCCGCCGAGGCGGTGCTGCCGCTGATGGGGCCGAAGTCGCGGGCGGTGCTCGCCGCCTGCTCGCCCGCCGATCTGTCGAACGAAGGGCATCCGTTCGGCGCGGCGCGAGAGATCGAGATCGGGATGGGCCTCGCCCGCGCGCACCGGGTGAGCTACGTCGGCGTGCTCGGCTGGGAGCTCTATGTCTCGGCCGACCAGGCCGCGCATGTCTTCGAGACGCTCGTCGAGGCTGGCGCGGCGCACGGGTTGCGGCTCTGCGGCCTGCATGCGATGGACAGCTGCCGGCTGGAGAAGGCGTTCCGCCATTTCGGCCACGACATCACCGACGAGGATCACGTGCTCGAGGCCGGGCTCGGCTTCGCGGTCCAGACCGACAAGGGCGCGTTCATCGGGCGCGATGCGGTGCTTGCGAAGCGGGAAGCGGGTCTTGCCCGGCGGCTGGCGCAGTTTCGCCTGAACGAGCCCGACGCGCATCTCTTCCACAACGAGCCGCTGCTGCGCGACGGCGCGATCGTGGGGTTCCTCACCTCGGGCGGCTACGGCCACGCGCTCGGCGGCGCCGTCGGGCTCGGGTATGTGCCCTGCCGTGCGCCCGGCGAGAGCGGCGCGGAAATGCTGGCCTCGCGCTACGAGGTGGAGATCGCCGGCCGGCGCATCGCGGCCGATGCGAGCCTCGCGCCGCTCTACGATCCGAAGGGGCTGCGCCCGCGGGTGTGATAGATGGCATGAACCGCGCTGGGTTTCCCGGAGGCCAGGTTCTCGAGGGTGGCGAACTCGACGGGCTCGGGATGCGTCACGGACGCATCCTGCGGATGACCTCGATTTTGTCGGGGCCGACCACCTCATCGTCCGGCTCGAGCAGGCAAAGCGCAGCGGCGAACAGCGCGATCTGACAGACGCGGGCGTCGCCGATCCGCCGCCGACCATCGCCGATCGCCGCGATTGAACCTGCGCCGTTCGCCGCGCATAGTCGCGCCAGGCGAGCGAGGGGCGAGATGTCCGAATTTCCCGACCAGGCGCGTGTGGTGATCATCGGCGGCGGGGCGGTGGGCGTATCGGCGCTCTATCATCTCGCTCTGGCCGGCTGGACCGACAGCGTGCTCCTCGAGAAGGCGGAACTGACCGCGGGCTCGACCTGGCACGCTGCGGGCAACGTGCCGACCTTCTCCGCGTCGTGGTCGATCATGAACATGCAGCGCTATTCGGCCGAACTCTACCGCGGGTTGGCGGCGGCGGTCGACTACCCGATGAACTACCACGTCACCGGCTCGGTGCGGCTCGGCCATTCCGCCGAGCGGCTGCGCGAATTCCGCCGGGTCGTGGGCATGGGCCGGCGGCAGGGAATGAATCTCGACATCCTCGGACCGGACGAGATCCGCGCCCGATATCCCTTCGCCGAGACCCACGATCTGACGGGCGCGCTCTATGATCCCTATGACGGCGACATCGATCCCGCGCAGCTGACGCAGGCGCTCGCCAAGGGCGCGCGTGACCTCGGGGCCACCGTCGTGCGGTTCTGTCCGGCGATCGGGGTCCGGCGCGGCGGCGGCGGGTGGATCATATCGACGCCGCGGGGCTCGATTGCCTGCGAGATCGTGGTCAACGCCGCCGGCTACCGCGCCCGCGAGGTCGCGCGCTGGTTCGGGCGCGACCTGCCGATGACGGTGATGAGCCACCAGTATCTCTTGTTCGACACCATCCCCGAGCTCGCGGCCTGGTCGCGCGAGGCCGGGCGCAAGCTGCCGCTGCTGCGCGACGTGGACAGCTCCTACTACCTGCGCCAGGAAATGGGCGGCATGAACCTCGGCCCCTACGAGCGCGCGTGCCGGGCGCACTGGGCGACGCCGGACGACCCGATGCCGGAGGATTTCTCGTTCCAGCTCTTTCCCGACGACCTGGAGCGGCTGGAGTGGTACGTCGAGGACGCCATGGCGCGGGTGCCGATCCTTGGGACCGCGGGTCTGAGCAAGATCATCAACGGGCCGATCCCCTACACGCCCGACGGCAACCCGCTGATCGGGCCGATGCCCGGCGTGCCGGGCGCATTTGAGGCCTGCGTGTTCACCTTCGGCATCTGCCAGGCCGGCGGCGCGGGAAAAGTGCTCGCGGAATGGGTGACGGCTGGCGAGACCGAATGGGACATGTGGTCGTGCGACCCGCGCCGGTTTGGCGCGTTCGCGGCGGCGCCCGACTACAGCCTCGCCAAGGCGCGCGAGGTCTACGGCCATGAGTATGCGATGCACTTTCCGCACCACGTCTGGCCGGCGGGGCGGGATCGAAAACGCTCGGCGGTGCACGACCGGATAGCGGCGATGGGCGCGCAGTTCGGCGCGGCGAACGGTTGGGAGCGCGCGAACTGGTTCGCGCTGCCGGGCGACGACGTCTCCGAGACCGCGACCCGGACCTGGCGGCGCGAGGGCCCGTGGTTCGCCCGGGTTCGCGAGGAATGCCACGCCGTACGCGACGCCGCCGGCGTACTCGATCTGCCGGGGTTCTCCCGGTTCGAACTGACCGGCCCGGGGGCGGGCGCCTGGCTTTCGTCGCAGATCACGGGGCGCGTGCCGGCGACGGGCCGCATGGGACTGGGGTATTTCGCGGACGCGGCGGGCCGGATCATCACAGAGATGTCGATCCTGACCCTCGCCGAGGACCGGTTCCTCTTGATCACCGCCGCCGCCGCGCAGGGCCACGATCTAGATTGGCTCGAACGCCATCTGCCCGTGGCGGCCGCATTCGGGATCGCGGACGTCACCGACGCCTGGTCGTGCCAGATCCTGACCGGCCCCGCGAGCCGGGCGATCCTCGGCGCGGTCTGCGACGCCGACCTCGCACGGCCGTGGCTGAGCCACCAGGAAACGCGGGTCGCGGGGCGGCCGTGCCGGCTGGCGCGGGTGTCGTTCGCGGGCGAACTCGGCTGGGAAGTTCATTCCCGCGTCGCCGACACGCCGGCGATCTTCGAGGCGGTGTGGCGGGCCGGAGCGCCGCACGGGCTGCGGCCA
>JANOEW010000773.1:0-2073 GCA_031413475.1 Amaricoccus sp. | reverse complement strand
GGGGCCGCGCCGGTGCCGTCGATCAGGGTGGCCCCGCGGATCACCATGGTCTTGAACGGTCCTTTGCCCTCGTCGGAGCGCCGATTGGGCGCGGGCTTCAGGGTTTCGGGCTCCTCGGGCGAAACCGGGCCACGGATTCTGCGCGAGCGTCTACCTGCCGATCGCCGGCGCCGCAGCCCGCGCGAAGCGACATGACGACGATGACGCCGAGCGCCACGGTCAACGTTCGTGAGCGACGCGATGCTCTGGTTGCTGCTCTTCGCGCTGTTGTCGGCCTCCGGCGTGCTCAGCGCTTCCGAGACTGCGCTGTTCAGTCTGACGCCCGCCGAACGCCGTCGCGTCGGGCCACAGGCCGAACGCCTGCTGGAAGATTCGCGCGGCGTGCTGATCTTCATCCTGTTCGCCAACATCCTGATCAACGTCCTGTTCTTCGCGTTCAGCGCTCGACTGGCGCCACCGGATGAACCTTTCGCCGAGGCAGCCTGGGGCCTGGGCGCGGTCGTCGTGCTCGTGGCTTTCGGCGAGACGGTTCCGAAGATCATCGCCCTGCGAACGCGCGTCGCCATGGCGCGACAATCCGCGGGCTTGCTGCTCGTCATGGTGAGGTTGATGCGGCCGCTGCGCGTGCTGCTCGAATGGCTACTCGAGATGCTCTACCGAGCGCTCGGCCCCGGCTCCCATCAAGAGGGCGGTGTGACCAATGAAGCCCTGGCGCAGGCGCTCGAGCGCAGTGCCGAGAAGGGACTGCTGCTGGGCAGCGAGGCGGAATTCCTGACCGGCGTGCTCGAACTCGAGGCCGTGCGCGCGCGCGGGATCATGACTCCGCGCGTCGAGTTGGTGTTCCTCGACAAGAGCGAGGACAACCGCGCCGAGGCCATCGCGCAGGGTTTGGCGGGCAAGTTGCCGTGGATCATCGTCATCGACGGCGATCCCGACCGGATTGTCGGCCGCGTGCGCTTGCGCGATCTGCTGCAACCCGATCCGCGTCCGCTGGCGGAGCTTCTCGAGCCGGTGCGCTTCGTGCCCGTGATGGCCAACGCCCTGGCGGTGATGACCTTCCTGCGCGAGCAGCATCTCGCCCAGGCGGTTGTCGTCGACGAATGGGGCGGGACCGCCGGCCTGGTGACGATCGAGGACATCTTCGAATCGATCGTCGGCGATCTGCGCGTCGAGGGCGAGCACGAGGAGCGGCCGATCGAAGCCCTGCCCGATGGCGGCTTCCGCATCGCCGGCTGGCTCTCGATCCGCGATTGGAACGAGCTCTTCGGCCACCGCGTCGTCGCCACGGAGTTCGAGACGGTCGCCGGGTTCGTCACTGTGCTGCTGGGCCACATTCCCCGCGCCGGCGACGAAGTGCGTTCCGAACCGTTCCTGTTCCGCGTGCATTCGGTGCGCGGGCGGCGGATCGAAGTGCTCGACATTTTCGTGTCGCCCGCGCGCGAAACGGCGGAAGCGGGAGCGCGCGGATGAGTCCCTGGCTGCTGACGCTGATCGTCGCCGGCTGCTTGTTCGCCACGGCAGTCTTCGCCGGCAGCGAGACCGGGTTGTATTCACTGTCGCGTCTGCGCGTCGAATCGGATGCGCGGGCCGGCCGCGGTCGCGGGCGACTGATCCGCCGCCTGCTCGAGGACGAATCCTCGCTCTTGGTGACGATCCTGATCGGCACGAACCTCGCGGTCGAACTGATGGCGCTCTTCAGCGGCGAGCTTGCCCTGCGCTTTGGGATCCCGGCCGGTTGGCGCGAGCTGGTGGTGACCGCGATCCTGGCGCCGCTGACGCTTTTCTTCGGAGAGCTGTTCCCCAAGGATCTGTTCCGCCGCCGTCCGCATGCGCTCGTCGGTGCGACCGCTCCGCTGATCGCGATCTGCAAGGGCTTCTTCCTGCCCTTGACGCTGCCCGTGCGCGGCGTGGCCTGGACGATCGAACGCATGCTGGGCATCAGTTCCGAAGCGTTGACTCGTGCCCAGGGTCGCGAGGGTGTGCGCGGTCGCCGGTCGGCCATAACAAGCGCGCCGAGGCTTCGAGCGCGCGCGATAGCACGATGCGGAACTCGGTGTCGTCCGCGCCTGCGGG
>JANOEW010000772.1:0-6746 GCA_031413475.1 Amaricoccus sp. | reverse complement strand
CTGGGCCTGATCGAGAACATGTCGACCTACGTCTGCCCGAACTGCAGCTTTGAGGCGCATATCTTCGGCCATGGCGGGGCGCGGGCCGAGGCCGAGCGGCTGGGCCTGCCGTTCCTCGGCGAGATCCCCCTCGACATCGCGATCCGTCTCGCCGGCGACGGCGGCGTGCCCGTCACCGCCGCAACCCCCGACGGCCCGCAGGCGCGCGCCTTTCGCGCATTGGCCCAGCGCCTCGTCGCCGGCGGCGTCGTCTGAAGCGCTCGCGCCGCGCGCATTCGCCCTCTTGACCACCCTTTCGGGCCGTCTTGCCACCCCACCGCAAGAATATATGGTGTAAGTAGCTGATTCCCTGACCGCCGAGCTCGGCGGCGTGCGGAAGCCAACAAAACCAACTGGGGAGACTTCCATGAAACGCTTGCTACTCGCGTCGACCGCCGGCGCGCTGCTCGCCACTTCCGCCTGGGCGCAGGAGGCAGCAAACGTCGGCATCATCCTCGGCTTCACCGGCCCGCTCGAATCGATCACGCCCGACATGGCGGCCAGCGCTGAACTCGCCTTCAAGGAAGCGAGCGACTCCGGCAAGCTGCCCGGCGGCCTGACGCTGACCCCGGTTCGGGCGGACTCGACCTGCATCGACGCCGCCGCCGCGACCACCGCGGCCGAGAACATGATCACCGGCGACAACGTCGTCGCCATCGTCGGCGCCGACTGCTCGGGCGTGACCACCGCCATCGCCAACAACGTGGCGATCCCGAACGGCGTGGTGATGGTGTCGCCCTCGGCGACCTCGCCGGCGCTCTCGACCATCGAGGACGACGACTACTTCTTCCGCACCGCGCCGTCGGACGCCCGCCAGGGCGAGATCCTCGCCGCCCTGCTCAAGGAGCGCGGGATCGAGAGCATCGCGCTGACCTACACCAACAACGACTATGGCAAGGGCCTCGCCGACGCGATCGCGTCGAGCTTCGAGGCCGCCGGCGGCACGGTCGCGATCAGCGCCGCGCACGAAGACGGCAAGGGCGACTACTCCGCCGAGGTCGGGGCGCTTCAGGCCTCCGGCGCCGAGCACCTCGTGGTCGCCGGCTACGTCGACGGCGGCGGGCTCGGCATCACCCAGGGCTCGCTCGACACCGGGGCGTTCGAGAGCTTCATCTTCCCCGACGGCATGTTCGGCCAGAGCCTGATCGACGCCATCGGCGACGAGATCAACGACAAGGTGCTCGGCACCCTGCCCGGGTCCGAGGGCGAGGGCTCGGACATGTTCAAGACCGTGTCCGAGGCCGCGGGCCAGGATCCGACCGCCACCTACGTGCCCGAGAGCTACGACGCCGCCGCGCTGATCGCGCTGGCCATCGGCGCCGCGGGCTCGGCCGACCGCACTGCGATCCGCGACCACATCATGGAGGTGGCGAACGCGCCGGGCGAACCGATCTACCCCGGCGAGATCGCCAAGGGCCTCGAGCTGCTCGCCGCGGGGACCGACATCGACTACCAGGGCGCGACCGGCGTCGAGCTGATCGGCGCGGGCGAGGCGGCGGGGTCGTACCGGGTCTACGAGATCAAGGACAACACGACGGCCACGATCGAATACCGCTGATCCCTAGGACCGAGGCCGGCCCGCCGTCGCGCGGGCCGGCCGCACGCCAAAGGACGCCCGAATGATCCCCGCATGATCCGCGTCGACGACCTGCACATGCATTTCGGCGGCATCCGCGCCGTCGACGGGGCCTCGGTCGAGATCGCCAAGGGGTCGATCACCGGGCTGATCGGCCCGAACGGCGCGGGAAAATCGACGCTGTTCAACGTGATCGCCGGCCTCTTCAAGCCGACGTCGGGCCAAGTATGGCTCGACGGCGCCGAGATCACCGGCCTCAGCCCGCACGAGTTGTTCCACAAGGGCCTGCTGCGCACCTTCCAGATCGCCCACGAGTTCGGCACGCTGACCGTGCGCGAGAACCTGATGATGGTGCCGGCGAACCAGCCCGGCGAGATCCTCTGGGACGCCTGGTTCCGGGGCGGGGCGGTGCGCGCCCGCGAGTCCGAGGTGCGCGCCCGCGCCGACGAGGTGATCGCCTTCCTCGAGATCGGCCATGTCGCCGACGAATACGCCGGCAACCTTTCGGGCGGCCAGAAAAAGCTGCTGGAACTCGGCCGCACCATGATGGTCGACGCCAAGATCGTCTTCCTCGACGAAGTCGGCGCCGGGGTTAACCGCACGCTCCTCAACACCATCGGCGACGCGATCATCCGGCTCAACAAGGAACGCGACTACACGTTCTGCATGGTCGAGCACGACATGGATTTCATCGGCCGGCTCTGCGACCCGGTGATCGTCATGGCCGAGGGCCGCGTGCTGACCGTCGGCGCCCCGCAGGCGGTGATGGCGAACGAGGCGGTGATCGAGGCCTATCTCGGCCGCGGCCTGAAGAACAAGCCCGCCAAGGCCGCCGCCGGCGCCGAGGCCGTGCCGTGAGCTTTCTCGTCGGCGAGACCATGACCGGCGGCTACGGCGGCGCCGACATCCTGCACGGCTGCACCATCGCCGTCGACAAGGGCGAGATCGCGGTGATCGTCGGCCCGAACGGCGCCGGCAAGTCCACCGCGATGAAGGCGGTCTTCGGCATGCTGAAGATCCGCGAGGGCCACGTCCGCCTCGACGGCCGCGACATCACCACGCTGTCGCCGCAGGAGCGCGTCCAGGCCGGCATGGGCTTCGTGCCGCAGACCTCAAACGTCTTCGTCAGCCTGACGGTTCAGGAGAACCTCGAGATGGGGGCCTACATCCGCGAGGACGACTTCGAAAGCACCATGGAGACGATCTTCGATCTGTTCCCGATCCTGCGCGCCAAGCGCCGCCAGCCCGCCGGCGAGCTCAGCGGCGGCCAGCGCCAACAGGTCGCCGTCGGCCGAGCGCTGATGACCCAGCCGAAGGTGCTGATGCTCGACGAGCCCACCGCCGGCGTGTCCCCCATCGTCATGGACGAACTTTTCGACAAGATCATCGAGATCGCCCGCTCCGGCGTCTCGATCCTGATGGTCGAACAGAACGCCCGCCAGGCGCTCAACATCGCCGACAAGGGCTACGTGCTCGTCCAGGGCCGCAACCGCTTCACCGACACCGGCGAGGCGCTGCTCGCCGACCCCGAGGTGCGGCGCACCTTCCTGGGGGGCTAGCGACGCCATGGCGGACGCACCGGTCTGGCACGGGGACATGGGCCGCAACTGGGCGCGGTTGCACGAGGCGACCGACCGTCAGCTGGCCGAGGTCGGCGACGCGGTCCTGAGCCTGCTCGCCGCAAAGCCCGGGGAGAGCATCCTCGATCTCGGCTGCGGCGCCGGCACGACGACCCTCGCGATCGCCGAAGGAGTCGGGCTGGCCGGACGGGTGACCGGCGTCGACATCTCGCCCGACCTAGTCGCCCGGACGCGACAACGCGCGCGGCCGTTTCCGCAGGTCACGGTCATCGAGGCCGACGCCGCCGAGCATGCGTTCGAGCCCGAAGCTTACGACGCGCTGTTCTCGCGGCACGGCTGCATGTTCTTCGCCGACCCGCCGGCTGCCTTCGCCAACATCAGGCGCGGGCTGAAGCCCGGCGCGAGGGTGGCGATGTCGGCCTTCGGGCCCCTGGCGGAGAACCCCTGGGCCGCGGTTCCGCTCGCCGCCGCCGAGAGCGTCCTCGGCCCGGCCCGGGCGGAGGCGCAGGCGCCGCCCGGGCCGTTCGCCTGGGCCGATCCGTCGGTGATCGAGATGGCGCTTGGCGGCGCCGGATTCTGCGCGATCGGCTGCGAGGGGCGGACCGTCACCTTCACGATCGGCGTCGGCGACGATCCCGATCCGGTCGAGCGGGCCTGCCGAATGGTCCTGAGCATCGGCCCGGTCGCGCGACGGGTCATCGACGAGGGCGACGACGCGGCGGAACGCGTCCGCCCGGTGCTGACGGCGGCGCTGACGACGGCGCTCGCGCCGCACGTCCGGGACGGCTGGGTCCGGCTTCCGGCCCGGATCTGGCTCGTGAGCGCCAGCGCTTGAGGCCGTCGCCGCGCAGCCGGACCACCCGGCCGCGCGCCGCCCGCTGGCGCAACGCGTCACGCCGGCCCAACGCCGGTTCGCGCCAACTCCCCCGTCCCGTGACCGCCGCCTGCGGTCGCCGCGCAGGCGCTCGGAGAGCCGGCCGTCGACGCTGCCGGCGCCGAGGGCAAGGCGGATCGGAAGAGGCTTGCCGCGCGTGTGCACCGCTGCTAGCTCCTGCCGCAGAGCCGGTGCGGAAAGCCGGCGACCAACGTGCCCCTGGGGCCCTCCATGCGCTGCCGCGACCGTTCCCTGTCCATGATCATGGCGCTCGTCGTCTCGGCGCTGGTCGGGTGCAGCCGCCCGCCTGATCTTGTCGGCATCGACAACCCGGCGATCCCGGCGGCATCCGTTCCCCAGGTCAGCCGGCACCGCATCTTCATCACCACGACGCGCGAAGCGTCCGAGGTGGTGGGGGCGTTCTTCTCGGGCGAACGGGCGCCGGAGCTTGGCTTGGCCTCGGTCGCCGTCACCGTGCCGCCGACCCACGTCGTCGGACAGCTGGAACGGCCGCAGCGCCTGCCGCCCGACCCCCGGACCGAGTTTGCGGTCGTCGATCCGGTGATATACCGCGACGACGCGTCGTTCATCTCCGAGATCAACCGCGAGCTCGCAACGCGTTCGTCGGGCCAGAAAAAGCTGCTCGTCTTCGTCCACGGCTACAACACCACGACCAGCGACGCGATCCTCCTGCTGGCGCAGTTCGTCGAGGACACGAATTACCAGGGCGTGCCGGTGCTCTTCACTTGGGCCTCCGCCGCCAAGACCCCCCGTTACGTCTATGACCTCAACAGCGCGCTCATCGCGCGCGTCAAACTCAAGGACATGGCCAATGTCCTCGCGCGGACACAGGCGCGGGACGTCGACATCTTCGCCCATTCGATGGGCACGCTTCTCACCATGGAGGGGCTCGTCGAGGCGCAGCGGGCCGGCACGCTCGGGGCCCGCGCAAACATCGATCACATCATGCTGGCCTCGCCCGACATCGACATCGACCTGTTCCGCACCCAGATCGCGCAGCTCCCGCCGGCGATCCGCGGGAAAATGTATCTCCTGGTTTCTAAGGACGACAGCGCGCTGCGCATTTCCCGCCGGATCGCAGGCGGCGTTCCCCGCGTGGGCGCCGCCGACACGGCGGAACTGGAAGAACTCGGGCTGACCGTCATCGACCTGTCCGAGATCAATGATTCGAGCTCCGGCAGCCATTCCAAGTTCGCAGGCTCCCCCGAGGTGGTCAGACTGATCGGGGCCGGGCTGAACTCTGCCGGCCGCTTCGACGAAGGCGCCCCCGGCCTCGACCAGTTGCTCGGCGACCTGCCGATCCGCATCTCCAGGAACTGAACGCGCGCCCTGCCCGGATCGCGTTTTTTCCAAGACAGCTTTGCAACGGTTTGTTAACAATCGACGACGGCAGGCCGATCACCGCCGAAGCAACCGCTGTGAAAGTGGACGCGATTGACCGACATCCTCAACGCCTTCGTCCTGCTCGCGAACTTCGTGCTGATCCCGGCGATCGCCTACGGCTCGCAGCTCGCCCTCGGCGCGCTCGGGGTCACGCTGATCTATGCCGTGCTGCGCTTCTCGAACTTCGCCCACGGCGACCTGATGGCGTTCGGCACCATGGCGACGATCCTGCTCACCTGGTGGCTGCAGAGCCTCGGCGTCGGCTTCGGCCCCCTTCCCACCGCGCTGATCGCGCTGCCGGTCGGCATCCTCGCCGCGATCGGCCTCGCGCTGATAACCGACCGCTGGGTCTACCGCTTCTATCGCAAGCAGCGCAGCGCCGGGGTGATCTTCGTGATCGCCTCGGTGGGGGTGATGTTCATCTACAACGCCCTGACCCGCTTCATCATCGGCGCTGACGACCAGCGCTTCGAGGACGGCGCCCGCTTCGTGATCCGCGTGCCCGACTTCCGCGCGCTGACCGGGCTCGAGGAAGGGCTCGCGATCCGCACCAGCCAGTTGATCACCGTCGTGGTGATGATCGTCGTGGTCACGGCGGTGTTCTGGTTCCTGCAGCGCACCCGCACCGGCAAGGCGATGCGCGCCTATTCCGACAACGAGGATCTCGCGCTGCTGTCGGGCATCGACCCCGACCGGGTGGTGATGATCACTTGGGTGCTGGTCGCGATCCTCGCCACCGTCGCCGGCGTGCTCTACGGCCTCGACAAGTCGTTCCGCCCCTTCACCTATTTCCAGTTGCTGCTGCCGATCTTCGCCGCGGCGATCGTCGGCGGCATCGGACAGCCGTTCGGCGCCATCGCCGGCGGCTTCATCATCGCCTTCTCCGAGGTGACGCTGACCTACGCCTACCGCCAGTTCGCGAGCTACATCCTGCCCGAGGCCTGGGTGCCCGAGGGCCTGATGCAGATGCTCGGCACCGACTACAAGTTCGCGGTCTCGTTCATCATCCTGGTCATCGTGCTGCTGGTGCGCCCCACCGGCATCTTCCGGGGGCGCACGATATGACCGGCGCGATGACTGGCACGACCCGCATCGTCGTCCTCTACGCGGTCATGGCGGCGCTGATCCTCGCGGTGGGCTACTTCCAGAGCTGGACCGTGGCGCTCGCCATTCTCAACCTCCAGTTGATTTCCGCGATCATGGCGCTCGGCGTCAACATGCAGTGGGGCTACGCCGGGCTGTTCAACGTCGGCATCATGGGCTTCGCCGCGCT
>JANOEW010000771.1:0-2048 GCA_031413475.1 Amaricoccus sp. | reverse complement strand
CGGGTCCATGCTTGCCTGCTCTCGTGTGCTCGGATGGCGGCCGTGTTGGTCCGGCGCGGGCGGATGTCCAGCCCGGTTTGGCCGCCTTGTGCCGAAAACCGGCCGTTATGTCTAGGGGGAGCCGGCCCCCGGCGCCTGCGGCGTTATCCGCGCCGGCGCCTCCGGCCCCAGCTGCGCCAGCGCCGCGCGCACCGCCGCCGGCAGCCTGGCCGGGCGTCCGTCGGCCGCCAGCGCCACGATCACCACCCGCGCGCGCATCAGCACGGCGCCGTCGCGCCACACCGCCTGCGCCAGGTCGGCCCGCGCCCCGGTCATCGCCGCCAGCGCCGTGGTCACGCGAAGGTGATCCTGAAACCGCGCCGGGCCGAGGAAATCCGCCTCCACCCGCCGCACCGCGAAGACGATCCCCGCCTCGGCCTTCAACCTGGCCTGATCGACCCCCAGCCCGATCAGCGCCTCGGTCCGGCCGCGCTCGAGGAACTTCAGGTAATTCGCGTAGTAGACGATCCCGCCCAGGTCGACGTCCTCGTAGTAGACCCGCAAGTCGAACGCGTGCATCGGCGACCTCCCGACCGGGTGATAGCGCATGGCCGCAGCGACTGTCAGCCCGGTCGTCGGTCCGCTTGACATCCGGTCCAGATGGTCCCATAAACGGGATCATCTGAAACGAAAGGTCGCTCGCCATGTCCGCCTACGCCTCGGTTCCCCAGATCCTCGAAGCCGGAACGGCACGGCGCGATCTCACGCCGATCGAGTTGATCGACCGCATCGAGGAAGGCCTGCCCGTCGCGACGCTCCATGCCGTGGCGCGGCTGGTGACGCCCGACCCCGTCGGGCTCGTCCATGCCATCGTGCCCAAGGCGACGCTCACCCGGCGCAACCGGCAGGGTCGGCTCAGCCCGGCCGAGGGCGCCGTCGTCGCGCGCCTCGCCGAGGTCTGGACGCAGGCGCTCGACCTCTGGGGCGCACCGGACGCGGCGCAGGCGTTCCTCGCGCGGCCGCATCCGATGCTCGGCGACCGCCGTCCGCTCGATCTGATCGTCCAGAGCGAGATCGGCGGCGAGATGGTCCGCCAGATCCTCGGCGGCCTGGAATACGGCAGCGCGGCTTGATCGCGCAGAAACTCGACCGCACGCTGCGCTGCCACCGCATCGGCGACCCGAACGGCCGCCATCCGATCTTCGACGCCACCGGCTCGACGCTCTACCCCGGACGCTGGAACACGCCGGCGAGCCCGATGATCTACGCCGCCGAGCATTTCTCGACCGCGCTGCTGGAAAAGCTCGTGCACGGCTCGGGCAGCCTGCCGCCGAACCAGCATCGGATCGAGATCACCATCCCGTTCGGCGCAAGCTATGAAGTGGTGGCGCTCCCGCACCTGCCCGGCTGGGACGCCACGCCGCCGACCGCCAGCCAGACGTTCGGCGCAACCTGGGTCCGCGACCGGCGCAGCCTGATCCTGATCGCGCCCAGCGTCGTCGCCCGGGTCGACCGCAACGTCATGATCAACCCCGCGCATCCGGACTTCGGCGACATCGAGACCAGCCTCGCCGAACCCGTCTACTGGGACGCCCGCCTGTTCGCGGCCTGAGCCGGCCGTCCCTACCTCGGATGATCGAGCCGCAGCACCCGGCCGGCCGCATCGACCTCGCAGGTGTGGAGCCGGTCACCGTCGCGCGCCTCGAAGATCGCGACGCTCGCCGGGCCGGTCTCCCGCCAGATTGTGGCCACCGCGTCCGGCGACCGCTTCACATGCAGCGCGACCGCCTCATCGCAGGCCCGCGCCTGCGCCGCCCGGTCCGCCTCCGGCGCGGTCACGACCGCGGCCGCACAGCCCGCCAGCACGCCGGCGGCCAGGACCAGCGGCGCCTGGAGCGTCGGCTTCATTCGCCGCGTTCCTGCAGCCGCCGGGCCAGCGCCGCCGCCCCGGTCCAGGTCCCGGCCAGCGCGCCCTCGTTCACCGCCGCCGACCCCGCCGCGTCGGCTACGAAGCCGCCGTCGCGCTGGAGATAAATCGCCGCCCAGGGAAACGGCTCGGCGCCGCTCGG
>JANOEW010000770.1:0-3016 GCA_031413475.1 Amaricoccus sp. | reverse complement strand
GCGGCACGCCACCCGCTTCGATCGCGCCGGCAAGCGCCTGCGGACCGCTCACCGCCTTGACCATGTTGGTCTTGCGGTAGAGGTCCATCACGTCGGGGCGCTTGGCGTACGTGGCCGACGAGTAGAACGCGCCGGCGGACTCGTCCACCAGGTTGCGGAAGAACGACGAGCGGTTGAGCTCGTCCGAGGTGCGCGACTTGTCGGCGCCGGCGTTGTGCGACTCGTCGAGGATGACGAACCCGCCGCGCACAGCCGACATCACCGCATCCATGCGGAGCGTGCTCGCGCCCTTCACCGGCGTCAGTTGGCTGTAGGTTGTGAAGATCGTGTCATAGGACTGCGATGCCCCGCGGTTCACGATCTCCTGCATCGCCCGCTTGTGGTCCTTTTCTTCGGGCGACTCGAATCGCGTGCCGTCATCGAGGTCGAGCCCTTCGGAATTGCGCATTTTGTCCGTCGGAAGGATGCGCGTGCCGGACATCCCGATGTCGTTCAGGTCGCGAACCATGTCGGAGTAGAGGTTTTTCTTGTGCGTTACGAATACGGGCATCCGCCCCTGACGCATCCACCACCGGATCATCGCCGCGTTGACGCGGCCCTTGCCGACGCCCGTCTGGTCGCCGATGATGAATCCGCCGCCGCGGCCGAGCGCGTCGATCGCGAGCGCGATCGCGTCGATCTGCTCGGCGGCGAAGTAGCGGCCGAGCTCGTCTGCGGTGTAGTCGAGCTCCTTGGCGACGAACCGATCGAGCGGGCCGACGCGCGTCTCGAGGTCGTCGAGCGCCTTCTGCACCGCGTCCGCCATGTTGGCGGGCACGAGCGTACCGATGTTCGTCGCCTTCGAGCGCGGCGCGTAGTCGGTCTGACCCTCGGCGGCTTCCTCGGACCGGCGCTCGCCGGCGGCGACCGTCTCGCCCTCGATGAACCGCTCGTTCTCTACGGGTTGTCGCGGGCCTCGATCGGCGTCCAGGCGATCTCCGCCGCCCACTCCTCCAGCGGCATCGGCTCCGTCAGGAGCTCCCGTGCTCGCGGGTCGTCCCGCGCCGGGACGAGCGCCGGCCGCGGCGTCAGGGCTCCGATCTCCCGGAGCCACGACTCCGCCGCTTCCACCAACTCCCGGCCGGCTTCCGACGGGTCCGGCGTCCGGGCGATCAGCCCCAGGGGCTCCCACAGTTCCAGCACCCGGCGGAGATCCGCCTGCGGGTTGTCCGAGTCGTCCACCATCGCCTGCACTCGTGCTGCCAGCAGGTTGAGGTGCTCCCACGGTTCCAGTTGCCCCGGCGGGGCGAGGACTGCCCCCATCGAGGTCCGGTTGACCGGGCCGGTCGGTTGGTGCTTCGGCATCCACGCCACGAGATTCATCGTTCAGGCCCTCCATGGCCTTCCAGCTATCGTACACCCGGGGCGCGGTCACGGCGGGAAGCGGCAGGGCCGACTTCCCGCGCCCGCGAATCACGATCACGTCGACCGGCCAGGCGGCGCCCTGCTTGGCGTACAGGTCGCCCGACACGGTGAAGTGGTCGACGACGTTGTAGCCGCGGTACAGGGACAGGTAGAACTCGTTTTTCGCCTTCTGCCGGTAGGCGTCGGCGCGATCGGCGATCGTCTTGGCGACCCCGCCGAGGATGAGCACGGCGTCGCCGTCGTCGCGCATCGCCTCAAGCTGGCGCAGCGCGATCGCGTGGTCGATGTCGTAGGTCTGGTAGGTGCCGCCCGGCGCGACGACGCTCGGCACGGTGTAGGGCGTGCTCGCGCCCGTTGCCGGATCCAGCACGCGGCCGAACGGCGGGTTCATGATGACCGCCTCGATCGAGCGCGCGGGCACGCTGTCGGTGATGGCGTCGCGCCCGCTGACGGTGAAGCCCTGCGATTCGAGCGCGGCCTTGAGGTCGTCGTTGAGCTCGAATACGGTCGCGTTCCGCTTGGCCGCTTCGATGAGCAAGGCGCCGTTGCCGGCCGTGGGCTCGAGCACCGACCGGCCGCGCACGCGCGCGAGCCCGGACGCGAGGTATGCGAGCGGGAGCGGGGTCGAGTACGCCTGCTGCTCGACCGACGTGGACGTGCGGACGTTGAGGTTCGGCAGCGTGTTCGCGAACTCGACGATGCGCCGGAACGCGATGACGCGCGGCTCGTCTGCCACGTCGGCCTGCGATGCGAGGCGGCGCGCGTACATGACGGCCGCGAGCTCCACCGCCTCGTCGACGAGCTTGGCGGTGAGGGAGCCCGGCTTCACTTCGCGGCCGAGGACGGTTGCAGCCATGGCCCGGACGCCGGCGATCTGCCCGTCGAAGCGTCGGCCGTTCGAAAAGTGGTCGTAGAACGCGCGCGCGAGCTTGGCGCGGTCGCCCGGCGTGCTCTCGATCGGCGCCGGCGGCTCTTCCGGCGCGGGCTCGACGGGCGCATCGATCGGGGTCGTGTGCTCGACGCGGATGTACCAACCGCCGTTCTTACGGAAGGTGAAGCGGTCGACCGCCTGGGCTTCGCGCTCGCTCGTTCCCATCCAGATCACGCCGGACAGGAGCTTGCCCTTGCCGGTCGTGTGCTCGACCTGCGGCGCGTCGGTCGCGAGCTTGTTCCCGCGGCGCTCGAAGCGCGGGCCGGTCGGGGCCGGCGCGGGGGCGGGGGCCGGGGCCGGTTCGGGTGCCGGGGCGGGCGCGGGCTCCGGCGCGGCGTCGTCCTGCGCGAGGGCTTCCAGCGAATCGACCGCGGCGACCGCCGCTGGCCGGTCGGCACCCTTGTCGCGGTACTTGCCGGCCATCCCGATGTAGGCGCCCTGCAAGTGGTCGATCGTCACCGCATTCGCCACCTCGTTGCCAAGCTGCGAGCGGATCGTGTCGAGAACGAACTTCGCCGCCTTCTTGAAGCTGTGGTAGCCCATGCGGAACGCGGCATCGAACAGCCGCGTGAGCACCGGCACGAGCTTGGTGTCGTCGGGGACGATGAGCTTGCGCGCGCCGGACGCATCCGCCACCAGGCCGGCAAGATCGCCGAGCGCAGCCATGAGATCGAGCTTGGC
>JANOEW010000769.1:0-1883 GCA_031413475.1 Amaricoccus sp. | reverse complement strand
CCCGCGCTGCGGCATTCACCGTGAATATTCAGCAAGTCTCTGATTTTGCGAAATAGCTGAATCGTTAGCGACCGGTTGATGCTTCCCGGACCGGTCGCTGTCGATGCCGCCGGGTGCAGTTGGACCGGTCGCCGTCGGTTCGGGCTCGCATGGATCAGGCGGGCTCGCCGCCGACGACCTCCCAGAAGTCGGCGCGCAGGTTGTGGTGCGGGAACGGCCCGTCCGGGACCGGGACGCCGAGGAAGGCGCAGAGCGGCGCCCAGCCTTCGGCGACGTCGAAGACCAGCAACCGGTCCGCCGGGGCGGTCCGGCGCACGTCGTCGTTGTGCCGCCGGTAGGCGGCGAGGGCGACCTCGCGGTCCTGGTAACGGCGGCCGAACACGGGTTCGCCGGCAAAGTCCTGCCAGGCGTCCATCATGCCGGCGATGTGCGGCGGCAGCGGCAGGTCCGGATAGACGGTGACGAACTTGCCGATGGTCTTGGAGAAGCTGGCCCACCAGAGCTCGTCGGGCCGCTCGCTGTGCACGATCTTCGCGTCCGGGTTCGCGTCGGCCAACTGCCGCCAGACCGCGGCGCCGGGCCAGTCGACCTGCGCGCGGTAGCCGGCGAACACGGCGTCCCAGTCCACGGCCTCGCCGCGGGCGAGCGCCTGCCAGTGCGCCACCTGCTCGGGATGATCCACGATCTCGTGCATGTGGTGGCAGGGGCCGAAGCCGAGCTGTTCGAGCGCCGCCTTCAGCGATTTGGTTCCGGTCCGGCCGAAGCCGGACCCGATCACGTCGAGCGCCATTTTTTCCTCCCCCCGCCTGGTTCGGCACGTCGCGGCCGATCCCCGCACTCTGCGCCGTGTCCGAAACGTCCGCAACGGCGGCGTATTCCTTGACGGGCGCGTGCGGGCGGCCTAGGCGGCGCGGGGTTCGAGCCAAGGAGCCTTGCGGTGGCGCTCTACCATGTCCTGACCGCCCTGGCGGGGACGCACGCCGCCGAGGCGTTGGCCGAGGCGCTGGAAGCTCTCGATCCGCTGGCGACCGAGGTCCGCGACCACGACGATGGCTCGGGGCGCTGGGACGTCGGGGCGCATTTCGACGGGCCCCCCGACGCGGCCGGGCTGGCGCTGCTCGCGCATCTGCACGGCGCGGCGGATTTTGTGGTGGCCCGGGTCGAGGAGCGGGACTGGGTGGCGCAGGTCCGCGCCGAGCTGACGCCGGTCGTGGCGGGGCGGTTCGTGGTCTACGGGAGCCACGACCGCGCGCGTGTGCCGGTCAACCGCATCGGGCTCGAGATCGAGGCGGCGCAGGCGTTCGGCACCGGGCATCACGCGACGACGCAGGGCTGCCTGATCGCGCTGGACCGGCTGGCGCGGCGCGGACTGACGGCGCGCCGGGTCGCGGACATTGGCGGCGGAACCGGGGTTCTTGCGATGGCCGCCGCCGCGCTGTGGCCGGCGCGGGCTGTCGCTGGGGACATCGATCCCGTCGCGACCGCGACCGCGCGCGCGAACGTGGCCGCGAACGGCCTCGCCGGGCGGATCGTCTGCGTGACCGCGGCGGGGTTCCGGCATCCGCGGCTGGTGGCGGGCGGGCCCTACGACCTGGTCTTCGCCAACATCCTCGCCGGGCCGCTCAGGACCCTGGCGCCGCAGTTCGCCGCGCATCAGCCGGCCGGCGGCGTGGCGATCCTGTCGGGTCTGCTCGCGCGGCAGGCGGCGGCGGTGCTGGCGGTGTTCGCCGGCTGGGGCTACCGGCGCATCGATCGCGAGCGCATCGGCGACTGGATGACGCTGGTGATGCGCCGTCACTTCATCGCCGCCGGTGAGGTAAAATGAAGCGTCGAGCACGTCCTCCGGCGGCTGACCGACGCACGCCTGGTGGTCACGGGCAAGG
>JANOEW010000768.1:0-1981 GCA_031413475.1 Amaricoccus sp. | reverse complement strand
TGACCCGCGCCGACCTCGAAGAGTTGCGGGAGGCGTTGGCCGCCAAGGTCGCCGCGGGGCAGGACGCGGCCTCCGCATGGTTCGACTTGGGACAGGCCTACTACGCCTTCGGTTACTTTACCGAGGCGGAGCGCTGTTTTGCCGCGGCGGTGGAGCGCGGGCCGAAGATATTTCTCGCCCGGTTCTTTCGCGCGATGAGCCTGCAACGGCTCGGCCAGTTCGCGCCGGCGATCGAGCAGTACCAGGCTGCTCTGCCGTTGGCTCCCGCGCCGCAAAAGGGGTGGGTGTGGCACGAGATCGGCCGCGCGCAGTTGCAGCAAGAGGACGCCGCGCAGGCCGAAGCGGCGTTTGTGGCGGCGGGGGCCCACGATGCCTCGCTGCTGCAACTGGCCAAGTTGCGGATTGCCCTGGGCCGTGGCGCCGAGGCCGTGGCGCCGCTGAACGCCCTCAACGCCCGGCAACCGGGAACAATTGAAGGGTTCCTGCTCAACGCCCGGGCGGCGTACGCCACGGGCCAAACCGCGTTCGCCCAACAGTGCCGCGACCATGCCGAATACAACGCCCGGCGGTTTTCCACCGACGTGATCGCCAGCGTGCTCGAAAAAGTGCGCAAACAGTACGGCTCCAGTCGACTCGTTGAGGAATCGCGGCAGCTCATCGCCGACAAGCAGTACGACCAAGCGGCGCCCCTGTTACAGCGTGTGGTCGATGCGCAAAGTCGCGATGACGCGGTGGTGCTGCTGGCCGGGTGCGAGCTCAACCTGCAGCGTCCCCAGGCGACGATCGACCTGTTGGAAACGCTGCGCAAGGAGCGCGGCGAGCTGCCCCAGGCGATGCAGCTCTTAGGTGATGCTTATCTGGCGGCAGACGAGAGCGACAAAGCCGTCGAAGCTTGGGAGGCGGCGATTTGCGTTCGCTCGGCGCGGTCGCTGCACGATCGGCTCGCCAAGCAGTACGAGGCCCGCGGCGACGCCCCGGCGGCGAACAAGCAGCGTGCGCTCGGGCTCCAGTCGGCTGGCATCTCGCATTTGCGCCGTTCGAGACCCGCCCAGGCCAAGGAGGCGCTGGAAGCCGCCGTGGCGGCGGAGCCATCGCTGCCGCGGTCCTGGTTCTACCTTGGCGAGTGCCGCCGCCTGTTAGGCGACGTTGTGGGAGCGCGTGACGCCTACCAACAAGTGCTCGCCCACGCTCCCAACCACGGCCGAGCGACAGCAGCCTTGCAGGCGTTGCCCCAGTGAACCCTGCTCATTGAGAAAGTCACAACCGACGCATGCCGCGGCTCACTCGCGCGGCATGAGCTCGCCTTTTTCGAGGCGGTCCCAATAGATTCGCATCTCGCGGCGCCGTTGTTGGGCCGTGTGCTCGGGGCGGTAGCCGCCGAGGTAGCTCGTGCCGGTGATCTCGTTGACGTTGTGCGAAGCGAGCACGCGGTACGTCAGGTCGTCGTCGTCCAGCCAGTTGACCAGCCGCACCATCGAGCCGTTCTGCACCTGCTCGCGCGTTGTGCCGATCGACTCGCGGCTGAAGCCGAGCAGCATTTCGGTGAGATCGTCGGCGGCCGCCTTGCCCCGCTGCAAGGCGAAGGCGTCGTGAATGAGGGCGGCGTTCGCAGGATCGCGCGCCACGGCGTCGCGCAGCGCGTCGACCTGCTCTTTGCGTTTGGCGCGCTCGGCGGGGTCGGCCAGAGCCTTCACGAGCGGCTCGAACTCGCCCACATAGGCCGCGCCGCGGGCAGCCAGGGCCCGTACTTCGGTGCGGCGGCCGAGACCCGAGTTCCCCGTGAGTTCCAGGAGCCCGACGTTGACCGACTCGCCGGTGCGGAGCGTCTCGGCGATCGCGTCGTCGCGGGCGCTTGCCTCCAGGCTGGTGACCGGCTCCTTGTCGATCCACTCGGGCAGCTCGTCGATCGACTCCGGCGCCGGGACGACGCCTTTGGCCGTGGTCCACGTGGCTGGGCCATGAACGGCGACCGATTCGCCCG
>JANOEW010000767.1:0-4276 GCA_031413475.1 Amaricoccus sp. | reverse complement strand
GATCACCACCTTCGGCTTTCGCCGGGGGTCGAGCGAGGGCAGGCTGATCTCGTCCTTCCCCTGATAGGCGCGCCGGTTCTTCGCGTCTCGAGGGCGAAGCTGCTGCTTCGGTTTGGGGCTCTTGGGCGGCACGCGCGGCAGCATAACGCTGCCGCCAACTCGAGGCACCTGGCTCCGCACCCCGAACGAGCACGCCGGGAAGCGCCGCACCCGGCGGGTTGCAGCGTCAGGAAGTGGGGCGCGAACCGGGCTTGGGTGGGCGGGTGAACACCGCCGTCGTCCTGCTGGTCCTGCTCGCAGCTCCGCTGAAGACGACGGGTCCGGGAAAGGCGCTCGTCGGCGCCTGGTACCAGGGCGACACCCAGTACCTCGACCTGGCCGACAACGGTCAGGGCCGGTTGGGGATGCTCGAGATGCAGTGGAAGGTCGATAAACCGAACAACCTGCACCTGGTCTTCAAGGAGGACGGCGCGGAAAAGGATCTCACCTACAAGCTCGCCAAAGGCGTGCTGACGATGGAGGTGATGAACCGCGAGGTCGTGCTGACGCGCGGGAAGCCGAAGGTGATTCCGAAGGCCGACAGCGGCGCTGCCAAAGAGCCGAAGAAGCCTGAGAAGAAGCCGACGAAGTAGCGAACCTCGAATGCCTGCGATCCTCCATGTGGACATGGACGCGTTCTATGCGTCCGTCGAGCAGCGGGATGATCCGAGCCTTCGCGGCAAGCCGGTGATTGTCGGCGGTCACCCGACGCGAGGGGTGGTGCTCGCCGCGAGCTACGAGGCCCGACCCTTCGGAGTGAGGAGCGCGCTGCCGATGTCCCAGGCGCTTCGGCTGGCGCCCCACGCGATCGTCGTCGCCCCGCGGCCCCACGCCTACGCCGACGCAAGCGAAGCGGTGTTCCGGATCTTCGAGACGGTGACGCCACTGATCGAGCCACTGTCCCTCGACGATTTCGAGCTCGGAGCGCAGCGCGTCGCCTTCGAGCTCGACCAGGGTCTGGCCGGCTTCGACCACGTCGCCGTCGCGCACGTGGATCGCGGCGACGACGCCGCCGGTAAGGTGCTGGACGACCTGGCGGTTGCCTTCGACCTCGACGGTGCCGGGCGCCACGATTGCGCCGGAGATCCGCGCGAGCCCGCCCCAGACGCCGAGGCCGAGCACGAGGCCGATCAGCGTCGCGTACCCGAGCAGCAGGAACGACCGCAGATTCCAGCTTTCGGAGGCGTCGTCGGTCATCACTGGGCCTCCGGCGAGATGCGGCCGGCGACGGCGGCGTAGTTGCGCACGTGCGCCTTGAGTACCTCGTCGCGCGGCCCGAAGGCCTTAGAGACGCCGCCGTCGATGATCAGGATGAGATCACATTCGGCGATGCCGGCGGGGCGGTGCGCCATGATAATCACCACCCGGCCCTCGGACTTTGCCTGGCGGATCGCGAGGTTGAGCGCGTCCTGCCCGGCGGCGTCGAGGTTCGAATTGGGCTCGTCGAGCACCAGCAGGATCGGATCGCCGTAGAACGCGCGCGCGAGGCCGATGCGCTGTTTCTGTCCGCCGGAGAGCCGCGCGCCGCCGGCCGAGACCGGTGTGTCGTAGCCCTGCGGCAACTGCAGGATCATCTCGTGCGCGCCGGCGCGCTGCGCCGCGGCGACCACCGCCTGCGGGTCGGGTTCGGCGTCGAGGCGCGCGATGTTCTCGGCGACCGTACCGTCGAACAGCGACACGTCCTGGGACAGATAGCCGATGTAGCGACCGAGCGTGCCGGAATCGTACTGGTCGAGGGCCGCGCCGTCGAGGCGGATCGATCCGGAGGCCGGCCGCCAGATGCCGGTAAGCACCCGCGCCAGCGTCGATTTGCCGGACGCGGACGGGCCGATCACCCCGAGCGCCTGGCCGGGACGGACCTGGAAGTCGAGCATGCGCAGGCTCGCCTTCTGCTGGTCCGGCGGGAACACGGTGATCTGGGTGACGTCGAGGTGGGCGCGCGGGCGGGGCAGGGCGGTCGGGGTGGTCTCCTCCGGCGTCGCCTGGAGCAGGGTCTTGAGATGATCCCAGCCCTGGCGCGCGCGCAACAGCAGCGGCCAGCCGCCGATCGCCTGTTCGACCGGGGCGAGCGCGCGGCCCATCAGGATCGATCCGGCGATCATCGCGCCGGCGGTCATCTCGCCACGCAGCACGACAAAGGCGCCCAGACCGAGCATCGCGGACTGAAGAAAGAAACGAAACGTCTTGGAAATGGTGGAGAACTGGCCAACTCGGTCGCTCGAGGTCAACTGCGCCCGGATCGCGCGTTCGCGCAACTTGCGCCAGCGGGCGAGCACCGCGTCGCGCATTCCGAGCGCCTGGATCAGTTCACCCTGCTGGCGGATGGTCTCAGCGAAGTTGTCACCCTGCAGCGTCGCGATCGTCGCCTCGGCCTCGGGCTTGCGGGTCATCATCTGGTTCAGGATCGTGACGACGACGAGGACCAGCATGCCGCCGAGGGCGAGATGCCCCAGCCAGGGGTGAAAGGTGTAGATCAGCAGGATGAAGAACGGCGCCCAAGGCATGTCGAAGATGGCGAACAGCACCGGCGAGCCCATGAAGCGCTGCACCGCCTCGAGATCCTTGAGGCCGGAGGCGGGGCGCGAGCGTTCGCTGGGCAGCACCGAGCGGCGGAGCACGGCGCGAAACACCCGGCTGTCGAGCCGGCTCTGGACCGTCGCGCCCATGCGCGCCGCGACCCGGGTTCGAACGTAGTCGAGCACGCCCATCACGCCATAGAGCGCCGCGACGAGCAGGGTGAGCGCGAGCAGCGTCTCCTCGGAGCCGCTGGACAGCACGCGGTCGTAGATCTGCAACATATAGATCGAGCCGGTCAGCATCAGGATGTTGACCACCGCGCTGAACAGCGCGATCGTCGTGAACAGGCTGCCCATGCCCGCAAACCCAGCTTCGGGTCCCGTTCCCGTCGATCGCATGACCGTCCTCCTCGCCGTCGAATGCGCCGCCGTCCGACGTGCACGATAGCCTGAGCGAGCTACGCACGACAGAGGCAAGTTGTTTCAACTCTGTTAAGCTTGCGCGTCAGTTAACCCGCCTTGCCTCGGCGCGGAAGCCGCCGGGCGGCCCGAGGCGAGGGCAGGCGGACTGCCGCCCACCGGACGACCACCGGGCGGGTCAGGCGTGGGCCGGGTCCACGCGGAGCACCGGCTCCATCGCCGCGAGCGCGTCGTCGGACAGGTGACACTTGACCTGGTGGCCGTCGGCGAAGCGTCGGATCGGCGGCATCGTCGTCTCGCAGAGGTCGCCCGCGACCTGACGCTTGCGCGGGCATCGGGTCTGGAACGGGCAGCCGGGCGGCGGGTTGACCGCCGAGGGGATGTCGCCCTGCAGCAGGATGCGGGTCTTCTTGACCGAGGTGTCGGCCACCGGGGCGGCGGAGAGCAGGGCTTCGGTGTAGGGGTGGTAGGGCGGCTCGAACACCTGGTCGGTGGTCCCGGTCTCGACCACGTGGCCGAGATACATCACCAGCACGCGGTCCGCGAGGTAGCGCACGATCCCGAGGTCGTGGCTGATGAACAGCATCGTGGTGCGGTTCTCGCGCTGGATGTCCATCAAGAGGTCGGTGACGGCGGCCTGCACCGAGACGTCGAGCGCGGAGACCGGTTCGTCGGCGACCACGACCTTGGGCGTGCCGGCGAAGGCGCGGGCGATGCCGATGCGCTGCTTCTGGCCGCCGGAGAGCTGGCGCGGCATGCGGCGGGCGAAGGCGCGGGGGAGTTTCACGAGGTCGAGCAGGTCGAGCATCTTGGCCTCGCGCTCGGACTGCGACTTGCCGATCCGGAACTTTTCAAGAACCCGAATGATTTGCGCGCCGACGCTGTGGCTGGGGTTCAGCGTGTCGAACGGGTTCTGGAACACCATCTGGATCGAGGCGACGGTGCCGGTGTCGCGGCGCTCGATCGGTAGCGCCCCGATGTCGAGGTTGCCGAGGCTGAGCGTGCCGTCGGTTGCGGTCTCGAGGCCCATCAGCACCTTGGCGAGAGTCGACTTGCCGCAGCCGCTCTCGCCGACGATGGCCAGCGTCTCGGCCTCGCGCGCCTCGAAGCTGAGCGATTCGTTTGCCTTGACCACGCGCTGGTCGCCGCCGAACAGCGCGTTCGAGCCGACGCTGTAGTATTTGCGCAAATTTTCGGCCCTGAGCGCCACGTCGCCGATCGGCGCGGCCTCGCCGGCGCGCTTGGCCGGCGGCGGCGCCGACCAGTCGATCTCGTCGAAGCGCAGGCAGCGGCTCGCGTGG
>JANOEW010000766.1:0-3456 GCA_031413475.1 Amaricoccus sp. | reverse complement strand
CGATGCCGGTGGCGACGACGCTGACCCGCATCATACCGGCCATCTCCGGGTCGAGGGTCGAGCCGACCATGATGTTGGCGTCCGGATCGACCTCGGCGCGGATGCGGTTCGCCGCCTCGTCGAGTTCGAACAGCGTCAGGTCCGGGCCGGCGGTGATGTTGATCAGCACGCCCTTGGCGCCCTTGAGACTGATCTCGTCAAGCAGCGGGTTGGCGATCGCCTTCTCGGCGGCCTGCACCGCGCGGTCTTCGCCCGAGCTTTCGCCCGTGCCCATCATCGCCTTGCCCATCTCGTTCATCACCGAGCGCACGTCGGCGAAGTCGAGGTTGATGATGCCGGGGCGCACCATCAGGTCGGTCACGCCCTTGACGCCCTGATAGAGCACGTCGTCGGCGAGGCTGAAGGCGTCGGTGAACGTCGTCTTCTCGTTCGCCAGCCGGAACAGGTTCTGGTTGGGGATGATGATCAGCGTGTCGACATTGCGTTGCAACTCCTCGACGCCGTGCTCGGCCTGGCGCATGCGGCGCGCGCCTTCGAACTGGAAGGGCTTGGTCACGACGCCCACGGTCAGCACGCCCAACTCGCGCGCGGCCTTGGCGATGATCGGGGCCGCCCCCGTGCCCGTCCCTCCGCCCATGCCCGCGGTGATGAAGCACATGTGGCAGCCCGCCAGCCGCTCGACGATATCCTCGATGCTCTCCTCGGCCGCCGCCGCGCCGACCTCGGGCCGGGCGCCCGCGCCGAGCCCCTCGGTCACCCGCGCGCCGAGCTGCAACTTGTTCGTCGCCCGGCTCTGCTGCAGCGCCTGGGCGTCGGTGTTGGCCACGACGAACTCGCAGCCCTCCAGCGCCTTGTCGATCATGTTGTTGACCGCGTTGCCGCCGGCGCCGCCCACGCCGATGACCGTGATCCGGGGGCTGAGGTCGTTGGTTACCGGTATGCTGAGTTTTAGCGCCATCGTGTCGTCCGCCTGTCCTTGTTGCCCCTGCCTCTGCCGCTGCGCCGGTCGCGCCCGCGATCTCATGGTCTTCGAGTCGAAACCGTAGCGGAAGTTGCCGCTAGGGTCACGCAGATTTCGCTTGTCGACCGCAATATGTTGTGGAGCGTCCCAACATCCGGGCGTATCCTTCGAAGACTACACACTTTACCAGTTCTCCTTGAACCACTTCAGCGCGCGCGACACCCGACGCGCTCCGTGCCGGTCCGCCGGGGTCTCGAAGTCCCAGCATTCGTCCTGGGGGTGCGAGACGTGCATGGCCAGCCCCACCGCCGTCGCGAAGGCGGCCCCGGTCGCCGATTGGGGAAGCCCTTGGACGCGCAAGGGTTTTCCGACGCGGCACTGGCGGCCGAGGATGTGGCTCGCGACCAGCTCGAGCCCGGGGATGTGCGCCGACCCCCCCGTGAGCACGATGCGCTGCGACGGCAGATACTCGAATCCCGAGGCGTCAAGCCGGGCGCGGACCTCCTCGAGGATCTCCTCGACCCGCGGCCGCATCACGCCGATCAGCTCCGCCCGGCTGATCTGCCGCCGGTCGTGGTCCCAGTCGCCGAGGATCGACGGCAGCTCGATCATCTCGCGGTCGTCGAGCCCGGTGGCGATCAGCCCGCCGTGCATGGTCTTCAGCCGCTCGGCATCCTGCATCGACACCTGCAGCCCCTGGCAGATGTCCGAGGTGACGTGCGCGCCGCCCATCCGTACCGTGTCGGCGTAGATCATCTGCCGCCGCACGAACACCGCGATGCCGGTCACCCCGCCGCCGATGTCGACACAGGCGGCGCCGAGTTCCTGCTCGTCCTCGACCAGGCTCGCCAGCCCGCTCGCATAGGGCGCGACGACGACCCCCGCCAGTTCGAGGTCGCAGCGCCGGATGCAGTGCAGCACGTTCCTGAGCGGCGTCGCGGAGATCGTCAGCAGGTGCATGTCGACCGCGAGGATCTTGCCGATCTGGCCGCGCGGGTCGGTCAGCCCGGTCCGGTTGTCGAGACAGAAGTTGACCGGCAGCGCGTGCAGCGCCTCGCGCCCGTCGCCGTAGTCGGGGATGTCGCAGGCGGCCAGCACGTGGCCGATGTCGCGCTCGGCCACCGCGCCATGCTGCACCTCGGTCTCGCCGGTCACGCCGTAGGAGCGCGGCTTGCCGCCGGAGAAGGCGACGATGACGTGATCGACCCGCAGTCCCGCCATCTTCTGCGCCGCCTGGATCGCGGTCCGGATCGCGCGCTCGCATTCCTCCATCGCCGCGATCTCGCCGAAGGCCACGCCGCGCGAGCGGGTGTTCGACGCGCCGATGACACGGAACGCGCCCTGGGTCAGGGTGGGCCGCCCCTCCGGTCCGTCGCCGTCGTCGGCGGGCACGAACTGCAGCACCAGGCACGCGACCTTCGAAGTGCCGATGTCAAGCACCGCGATGACGCCGCGCTTCAGCGCCGCCTCGCGCCGCGCCCGCATCGCGCGCTGCACCTCGTAGAGCTGGCGCCTCATGCATCCTCTCCCTTGATGAGTTCCCTGAGCCGTATCAGCTCGGCCTGGGCGTGATCGGTCAGCCGCAGCATCGGGCGCGTCGGGTCGCGCATGTCCACGACCGTGACGTCGCGCGCGAGCAACTCCTCGGCGGCCTGAAGCGCCATCACCCGGCCGAGCGCGGCCAGCGGGTCCGCCTCGGGCAGCCGGATCACCTGGTCGCGGTCGAGCACGACGTCCCAGCGCCGCGCGCCGACACGCACCAGCCCGCGGATGCGCGCGGCTATCGGGCCGGCGTCGTCGAGCAGCGCCAGCGCCTCGGGGACCATGGCGGCGGCGCCCTCTCCGGCGATCAGCGGCAGGTCCGGCCGGCGCAGGCGGCTGTCGACTTCGGCCACGCGGACGCCGGTGTGGTCGAGCAGCTGGAGTCCGGCCGCCGAGCGCCAGACCACGACCGGGACGCGCTCGATGGCGCGGATTTCCAGCGTGCCGCCGGCGACCGCGCGGACGCTGGCCCGCTCGACCGCCGCCAGCGCCTCGACCCGGTCCCGCACAGCGGTCACGTCGACCTCGAGCGAGTTGACCGGCAGGCTGACGAACGACGCGACGCGGATCGCTTCGGCAAGGTCGTCGCTGACGCCCGGGATCGCCATGCGGGTGATCAGGAACGCCGGCCGATCGATCAGCGCCGCGCGCACGTCCGCGACCGCCCGGATGGCGCGGGCCTTCAGGTCGAGCTCGGCCGCCAGCGTCCAGGCCGCGAGCAGGCCTGCGAGCATCGGCACGCCGAAGTTGACCAGCCGCCGAAACGCCGGGCGCAGCCACAACCGCGTGAGGCGGTAGCGCAGCCGCGACGGGGCGGGGTCGCGGCGGGGGGGCCGGGGCGGGGGGGGGGGGTCCCGGGGGCGAGGTGGTAAGCACACAAACACCGGCCCCGGGGGGGCGCGCGGGTGGGCCCCAGGGCCCGCCCCGGCGGGGGCGCGCCGGGGCGGGGGGGG
>JANOEW010000765.1:0-13833 GCA_031413475.1 Amaricoccus sp. | reverse complement strand
GTGAACTCGTCGATCAGCATCACCTCGCCGCTCCGCACGATGTAGTCCTTGTCGCGCTTGAAGAGGACGTGGGCGCGCAGGGCCTGGGTGACGTGGTGGACGATGGTGGTCGATTCGGGGTCGTAGAGCGTTGCGGTCTCGGGCAGCATCCCAAGGACGCGCAGCCGCTGCTCGACGTATTCGTTGCCCTCCTCGGTGAGGGTCGAAGTGCGCTGTTTCTCGTCGAGGTCGTAGTGCTCCAGCGTCAGTTCGGGGATGACCTTGTCGATGGCGACGTAGAGCTCGGAGCGGTCCTGGCTGGGGCCGGAGATGATCAGCGGCGTGCGGGCCTCGTCGATCAGGATCGAGTCGACCTCGTCGACGATGGCGAAGTGGTGGTCGCGCTGGTGGACCTGGGCGAGGTCGGACTTCATGTTGTCGCGCAGGTAGTCGAAGCCGAGTTCGTTGTTGGTGGCGTAGGTGACGTCAGCGGCGTAGGCGACCTTCTTGTCCTCCTCGGACATGCCGGGCGTGACCGTGCCGACGGTCAGGCCGAGCGCGTGGTAGACGAGACCCATCCATTCGGCGTCGCGCTTGACGAGGTAATCGTTGACGGTGACGACGTGGACGCCGCGGCCGGTCAGCGCGTTGAGATAGACCGGCAGCGTTGCCATTAGCGTCTTGCCCTCGCCGGTCTTCATCTCGGAGATGTTGCCCTGGTGCAGGAAAATGCCGCCCATCAGCTGCACGTCGAAGGGCCGCAGGCCGAGGGCGCGGCGGGCGGCCTCGCGGGCGTTGGCGAAGGCCTCGGGCAGCAGATCGTCGAGGGTCTCGCCGCGGGTGAGGCGGTCCTTGAACTCGATGGTCTTGTCGCGGATGCCGGCGTCGGTGAGCCTGCGGTACTCGGGCTCGAGCGCGTTGATCTGGTCCACGATCGGCCGGGTCGCCTTGACCTTGCGGTCGTTCGGTGTGCCGAAGACCTTGCGTGCGATCGTGCCCAGTCCAAGCATCGGGGTCTCTTCCTTGCAGCCGCCCCGTCGCCCCGGCGGTCCGGGCCGCCCGACTGACGGGTTTGTCATGCCGGGGCGCTTGTTCCGCCCGGGCGAAGGGTCTAAGACGACGCCCGATCGGGCCGACCTTCGACAGGGTCGGGACATAAGCGGCGCGCCCGACGCTGTCAACGGGACCCCCGGCGCGGGGTTTCCGGGTCGTCAATCGTCCCTCCTGGGACGCACGGGAGAAGTGGCCATGCGTCGTCATCTGACCGCCGGAGCGCTGGCCGGACTTTGCCTCGCCGGCTGGGCCGCCGCTCAGGAACAGCCTGCCGAGGCCGCACCGCCGACGGCCGCATTCGATGCGGGCACGGTTCTGGCCACGGTGAACGGGGTCGAGATCACGCTCGGCCACGCGATCGTGATGCGCGACCGGCTGCCGGCCCAGTACCAGGGCATGCCGGACGATGTCCTGATGCAGGGCATCGTCGATCAGCTGGTCGACCAGACCCTGCTGGCGGCGCTGGCGTCGGAAGCGCCGGCGAGCGATCCGCTCGAGGTGCGGCTGCATCTGGAGAACGAGCGCCGCGGCACGCTGGCGGCGCGGGTGGTTCAGGAGCGGATCGGCGCCGCGATCGACGAGACCGAGATCCAGGCGGCCTATGACAAGCAGACGGCCAACTTCCAGCCGGCCAAGGAATACAACGCCGCGCATATCCTGGTGGCCGACGAGGCCGCGGCGACGGATCTGCGGGCGCAGATCGAGGCGGGCGGGGATTTCGCCGAGCTCGCGAAGGCGCATTCGACCGATCCGGGTTCGGGGACGAACGGCGGGTCGCTCGGCTGGTTCGGGGCCGGGCAGATGGTGCCGGAATTCGAGGCGGCGGTCGCTTCGCTCGAGCCGGGCGCGGTATCGGCGCCGGTGCAGACGCAGTTCGGCTGGCATGTGCTGAAGCTGATCGAGACCCGCGACACCACGCCGCCGCCGTTGGCGCAGGTGCGCCCCGACATCGAGAACGCGCTGCGCCAGGAAAAGCTGGAAGCCGAACTCGCCACGCTGCGCGCCGGCGCGTCGATCGCCCGGCCGGAGGTCGCGATCGCCCCGGAGGCGATCCGCCAGAGCGACCTCGTCCGCAACTGAGGCCGGGATCATGGCCAAGGGGACGCTTCCGGTTTCGCCGCTTGCGCCCCCGGGCGGGCTCCCTGCGCTGCCTCCGGTCGCGGGGGTGCGCTTTGCCGCCGCCGAGGCCGGCGTGCGCTATGCCGGGCGGCTCGACGTGATGCTGGCGGCGATCGCGCCGGGAGCGGCGATCGCCGGGGTGTTCACCCGGTCCGCCACCCGGTCGGCGCCGGTGCTGTGGTGCGAGAGCTGCCTGGCGGGGCTGCGGCCGGGACCGGCTGAGGGCGGTTTCGCGATCCTGGTCAACTCGGGCAACTCCAACGCCTTCACCGGTTCGGTCGGGCGCGACGCGGTGGCGGCTACCGTCGACGCGGTCGCGGCGGCGCTCGGCGTGCCGGAGGGGCATGTCTTCGTGGCCTCGACCGGGGTGATCGGCGAGCGGCTGCCGGCGGAGCGGATCGTCGCGAAGGTCGCGGAGCTGCGCGACGCGCTCGCGCCGGATGCGGCGGAGGCGGCGGCGCGGGCGATCATGACGACCGACACGTTTCCGAAAGGGGCCGTGGCGCGCGTGGAACTCGACGGCGCGCCGGTGACGATCGTCGGCTTCGCCAAGGGATCGGGCATGATCGCGCCGGACATGGCGACTATGCTGGCGTTCGTCTTCACCGACGCGGCGGTGGAGCGGGACCTGCTGCAGCGGATGGTGTCGGGGATCAACGCGCGCACGTTCAACTGCGTGACGGTCGACGGGGACACGTCGACCTCGGACACGTTGCTGGTGGCGGCGACGGGGCGGGCGCCGATGGCGCCGATCGCGACGGCGGACGATGCGCGCGCCGAGGCGTTCCGCGCCGCGCTGGAGGGGGTGATGCGGGACCTCGCGCATCAGTTGGTGCGCGACGGCGAGGGCGCGAGCAAGTTCGTGGAGATCGCGGTCACTGGCGCGGCGAGCGACGACGACGCCGTCAAGGTGGCGCGCTCGATCGCCAACTCGCCGCTGGTCAAGACTGCACTGGCCGGCGAGGACCCGAACTGGGGCCGGGTCGTCATGGCGGTGGGCAAGGCCGGGGCCGCCGCGGACCGCGACCGGCTGGCGATCCGCTTTGGGCCGATCGTCGTGGCCGAAGCCGGGCAGGTCGCGCCCAGCTACACCGAGGCGGCGGGAGCGGCCTACATGAAGCGGGCCGAACTCGAGATCGGCGTCGACCTCGGCCTCGGGGTGGGCGCGGCCACGGTCTGGACCTGCGATCTGACCCACGGCTACATCGAGATCAACGCCGACTACCGGTCTTGAGGAGGCGGCCTTGAGGACGCGCGCTTGAGGCTGGTGCTGGTCGCGGCGGTCGCGCTGGTCGATCCCGACGGCCGCGTGCTGCTCGCCCGGCGGCCCGAGGGCAAGGCGATGGCCGGGCTCTGGGAGTTCCCCGGCGGCAAGATCGAACCCGGCGAGACGCCGGAGGTCGCGCTGATGCGGGAACTCGAGGAGGAGCTCGGGATCGGGACCTGGGCGAGTTGCCTGGCGCCGCTGAGCTTCGCCAGCCATGCCTATCCCGACTTTCATCTGTTGATGCCGCTGTTTGTCTGCCGCAAGTGGAGCGGGACGCCGCGGGCCCGCGAGCACGCGGCGCTGAAGTGGGTGCGGCCACGCGAGCTGTCGGCTTACCCGATGCCGCCGGCCGACCGCCCGCTGCTGCCGGCGCTGCGCGATCTGCTGTGAAGCCGGGACGGCGGGCGGCCGTGGCCGTCAATCGGACTTTGGTCGGCGCGACGAAAGTTGCGGACAGTACGTTTTCGGAGTGACAGTCCCGTACGGGACGGTTATGCTCAACCCTAAGGATAAACTGATCGAGGCAGGAAGACGAATGTATCAGACCATTCAGGTCTCGAGTTGCGTATCAGTTCAAGGGGAACTCGTCGAGATGCTCGGCGACGGCCAAGTCGTGATCCGGGTGGGAAAGTGCGAGTATCGCGGACGCCCGATCCAGCGGCTGGCGACGACCCAGGCGTCCGGGGCCATTCCTGATTGCGCGGTCGATCAGTCGCTGCAAGCGCGCTGAAACCGCGCCCTAGAGCAAAAACGGATCAGACTGAGTCAGTCTGGGCCTAGGATTTCGCTCTGATTGATAGAGCTATGGTATTTTCGGATCGCCAAACCGGAATCACTTGGCTGAAAATGCCCTAGACCCAGCCCGACATCTCGCGCTGCAGGATCGCGACGAGCATGTCGATGTGGGCCGGGTCGGCGTTGAGGCACGGGATGTAGGTGAAACGCTCGCCGCCGGCCTCGACGAAACTCTCGTGGATTTCCTCGTTGATCTCTTCGAGCGTCTCGACGCAGTCGGAGGCGAACGCGGGCGCCATGATGGCGATCCGTCGCGTTCCGGCTTCGGCGAGACGCGCGACCTCCTCGACCGTGTAGGGCTTGAGCCATTCCTCGGGCCCGAATTTCGACTGAAAGGTGACGACGATCTCGTCGCGGCCGAAGCCGAGGCGCTCGCGCAGCAGGCGCGTCGTCTTCTGGCATTGGCAATGGTAGGGGTCGCCCTCCAACAGATACCGGCGGGGCACGCCGTGGTAACTCGTCACCAGCAAGTCCGGGCGGTGATCCAGCGCGGCGTAGGTCCGCTCGACGGACTGCGCCAGAGCCTCGATGAACAGCGGATGGTCGTAGTAAGCGGGCGTGGTGCGCAGCGACGGCTGCCATTTCATTGCCATCAGCGCGCGGAAGGCCTGGTCGCAGGCCGTGGCGGTGGTGGGCGCGGAATACTGCGGATAGAGCGGGAAGAACACGATCCGCTCACAGCCCTGATCCTTGAGCTTGCGGATAACCGTCGCGGTCGAGGGATTGCCGTAGCGCATGGCGAAGTCGACCACGACCCGGTCGCCGTACAGCAGGTGCAGACGCTCGGACACCGCCTGGGCCTGGTCGCGGGTGGTGGTCAGCAGCGGGCTTTCGTTCGCGGCCGTGTTCCAGATGCCGCGGTAGGCCTCGCCCGAGGAAAACGGCCGCTTGGTCAGGATCACCAGCTGCAGCAGCGGCTGCCACAGCCACGGCGAGTAGTCGATCACCCGACGGTCCGACAGGAACTCGTTGAGGTAGCGGCGCATCGACCAGTAGTCGGTGGCGTCCGGGGTGCCGAGATTCGAGAGGATTACCCCGACCCGGCCGGGCGGAACCGGGGGATGATCGGGCCCCGCATGCGCGAGCCGCCCCTCGCCAGGCTGGTCGCGGGCGACGGGGCGCGGTGTCATTTGCGCGTCATACATGGGCGGTTGGGCCTCGGCAATCTCTTTGCAACTGAGGTAGACCTTGCGACCGCCCGGTCAATCGCAGCCGTGCGGGTGACGAACGCGGTCGGATGCGCTAGGATCGGGTTGGCAGGCGGGAGGCCTCGCATGAACGAGTTCGCCCCGGTCGTCAGGCGACCGGCGACGTATCAGGACGTCATAGACGCGCCGCCGAACGTGGTGGCTGAGTTGATGGCCGGTGCGCTGCATCTCAGCCCTCGGCCGGCGTCGCGGCACGCGCGCGCCAGCTTTCACCTCGCCGGTCAGCTCGACGAACCGTATCGCCGTGGCGGCGGCGGTCCCGGCGGGTGGCGGTTCGCAACCGAGCCCGAACTGCATTTTGGTGAGGACGTGCTCGTTCCCGACCTCGCCGGTTGGAGGCTGGAGCGGATGCCGGATTTCCCCGACGCGCCAGCGATCGAGCTGCCGCCGGATTGGGTCTGCGAGATCCTCAGTCCGAGCACGCGGCGCTTCGACCTAACGGAGAAGCGCGACCGGTACGGATCCGCCGGCGTCGGGCATCTGTGGCTGGTCGATCCGCAAGCGCGCACGCTGGAGGTCTTCGGGCTCAGGGACGGGGCCTGGGTGCTCACGGCCGCCTTTCAGGACGGCGACCAGTTGTGCGCGGCCCCGTTCGAGGCGCTCCGCTTCCCGCTCTCCGACCTCTGGCCCGACTGAGCCGTCAGCCCTCGGCCTTTTCGCCGGCGCTGCGCTCCGGCACGCCGAGCGCGTCGGCGAGGCGGGCGCGGGCCGAACCGGGACGCAGCGGCTTTGGCTGACTGTCCGCAGGCGCCCAGCCGGTAAGGAACACCAGTTCGAACGTCGCGCGTATCCGGCCGTCCGGCGTCGCGAAGCGTTCGGAGTAGAACGCGGCAGCGCGCGCCATTACACCGCGCGGCGTCGGCCGGCGCAAGCGGTCGCGCAGCACATTGGTCTCGCCCATGGCGCGAAGGTCGCGCATCAGCGCCAGCGCGTCGGGGTAGGTCGCGTCGAGGCGCAGCGCGTCTGCCACGGGCAGGGCGAGGCCGGCGCGCTGCAGCAGCCCGCCGAGGTCGCGGATCTCGCCCATCGGCGCGACGCGTGGACTGAGGCCGCCGGTCTCGGCGACTTCGGCGTCGGCGAGGGCGGCGCGCAGTTCGGTCAGCGTCTGGCCGCCGAGCAGCGCGGCGAGGAACAGGCCGTCCGGACGCAGCGCGCGGCGACACTGCACGAGCTGCCCGACCGGATCGTTCGCCCAGTGCAGCGCGAGGGCGTGAACCACGAGGTCGTGGCTTTCGGGCGCGAGGTCGAGCGGCTCCGTGTCAGCGGCGACGCGCGGCCGCGGCAGGCCCTCGGCGGCGAGCCGGTCGGCCCAAAGCGCGGCGCGCGGGCCGACGACGACCGCGTGACGAAACGGTCTGTTAATCTCGCTCAGTCTTGCTGCCACCTCGGCGATCGCGGCTTCATGCACGAAGTCGGCCGGCGCGCCGGAGGCAAGCGCCCGGGCGCGGCGGTGGGCCAACAGATCGGGGTCGAACAGGTCCGGCGGGGTCGTGGGCATCGGCGCTCCTCGACCCTCAATTAGGCTCGCGATGCGGAGGGCGCCATGCTGCGCGCGCTGAAAACCGGTCTGATCGACATGATCTTTCCGCCGCGCTGCATCGCCTGTCCGGAGCCGACCGATGCGCCGCACGGGCTCTGCCCGGCCTGCTGGCGCGAGACCCATTTCATCACCGGGGCCGCGTGCCGGCAATGCGGGCTGCCGATGACCGGCGAGGCCGGGCCCGAGGACGTCTGCGACGGCTGCCGCCGGCATCCCCCCGCCTGGGACCGTGGCGCGGCGGCGGTGGTCTACGATGGCGCCGGACGGCGGGTGGTGCTGGCGCTCAAGCACGGCGACCGGCTCGACACCGTGCGGCCGCTGGCCGGCTGGATGGCCGCGGCCGGGCGCGGGCTGATCGCGGAGGCGGACCTTATCGCGCCGACGCCGCTGCACTGGCGGCGGCTGGTGAAGCGGCGCTACAACCAGTCGGCCGAGCTCGCCCGGCGGCTCGGGCGGATCGCGGGCAAGCCGGTGGCGGTGGACCTGCTGACCCGGACCCGGGCCACGATCCCGCAGGAGGGCATGAACCGAGTTGCGCGGGCGGCGAACCAGGCGGGGGCGTTCGCGGTGACGCGGCGGCATCGCGACCGGCTGGCCGGATGTTCGGTGCTGCTGGTCGACGACGTTTTGACCTCGGGGGCGACGCTGTCGGCCTGCGCGGAGTGTCTGCGCGCCGCCGGGGCTGCGCGCGTCGACGTGCTGGCGCTGGCCCGCGTTGCCTTCGCCGACGCGCTGGGGCTATGATCCCGACCGTTCCCCGGAGGCCCGCATGCAGTCCGTGACGATCTACACCACGCCGTTCTGCGGCTATTGCATGGCCGCCAAGCGGCTGCTTGCCGCGAAGGGGGTCGCGTTCGCCGAGATCGACGTGGCGGACGATGCGGTGCGGCGGGCGGAGATGACGCAGCGGTCGCAGGGCGGGCGGACGGTGCCGCAGATCTTCGTGGGCGACACCCATGTGGGCGGGTTCGACGAGATGAGCGCGCTCGACCGCGCCGGGCGGCTCGAGCCGTTGCTGGCGGGCTGAAGCGTGCGCGCCGGGCTGGTCCAGCTCTGCTCGGGCGATGATCCGGCGGCGAACCTGGCCGTGACCGAGGCGCTGGTGCGCGACGCGGCGGCGGGCGGGGCGCAGCTGATCCTGACCCCGGAGTGCACCAACCTGGTCAGCGCGAGCCGGGCGGTGCAGGCGGCCGCGCTGACCACCGAGGTGGCGGACCCGACGCTGGCGCGGCTGCGGGTGGTGACGGCGGAACTGGGCGTGTGGCTGCTGATCGGCAGCCTCGGGGTGAAGACCGGCGACGCGGACGGGCGCTTCGCGAACCGCAGCCTGCTGATCGCGCCGGACGGGGCGATCGCGGTGCGCTATGACAAGATCCACATGTTCGACGTGGACCTCGACGGGGGCGAGAGCTACCGCGAGTCGGCGGCGTTCCGGCCCGGGGATCGGGCGGTGACGGCGCGGGCGGGGCCGGTCCTGCTCGGCCTGACGATCTGCTACGACCTGCGGTTCCCGCAGCTTTACCGCGCGCTGGCGCAGGCGGGGGCCGAGGTGCTGGCGGTTCCGTCCGCCTTCACCGTGCCGACCGGGCGGGCGCACTGGCACGTGCTGCTGCGGGCGCGGGCGATCGAGACCGGGTGCTTCGTGCTGGCGCCGGCGCAGTCGGGCACGCACCCGGCGCGGGAGGGGGTGCCGCGCCGCACCTACGGCCATTCGCTGGCGGTGGGGCCCTGGGGCGAGGTGCTGGCGGACGCGGGCGAGGCGGTGGGCGTGACGCTGGTCGACCTCGATCTCGCCGCGGTGGCGCGGGCGCGGGCGCGGACGCCGGCGCTGCGCCACGACCGGGATTTCGTCCGGGACTTCGCCGCGCCCGAGGCGTCGTGACCGAGGGCCCGGGCCGCGACCCGCTGGTGATCGCGCTGTTCGGCGAGATCGTGATGATCGAGCAGCTGGCGCGGGCGCGGCTGGCCCGCGCCTTGCCGAAGGGGATGGAGCTGTCGCATTTCATGACGCTCAATCACCTGGCGGGGGCGGGCGGCGAGAAGTCGCCGGCGCAGCTCGCCCGGGTGTTTCAGATCACCAAGGGGGCGATGTCGAACACGCTGAAGAAGCTCGACGCGGCAGGCTACGTGCACGTCCGGCCCGACTGGGACGACGGGCGGCGGAAATGGGTGGGCCTGAGCCCGGCCGGACAGGCGGCGCGCGACCGGGCGGTGGCGGCGATCGCGCCGGTGTTCGACGACCTGGTGGCGCGGCTCGGGGCGGAGCGGCTGCGCGGCGGGCTGCCGTTCCTGCGGGCGATGCGGGCGGGGCTGAGCGCGGGGTGATGGGCGGTCATTCAGCGTGAATATTAGCTAAGCGATTGATTGTAAATACAATCAGAAAACAGGTCACACGTTTGACACCCGTCGCGCTGCGGCAGGGCCGCGGCAGGGCGAGGCCGTTGCCCGAATAGCCGCGGCGTGCTATGATTGAATCATTGAATTGATCAACCAGTGTTGATCGAAATACTTGTGATAACGCACAATCTGGAGTTGTCCTACTTCTAGACGCTCCAATCCTGGAGGCGTTTCGGCACTTATATGGCGTTCTTTGCGCAGCTACGGTGCCGGATGCGGCGCGGCACGAACCGAGGGGACTGAACCACCATGGCGATCTTCACCGGCGACAATAATGCAAACACGCTGGCCGGCGGAATCGACGCCGACACGCTGAACGGCCTCTCGACGGCGGGGCGGGCAGCGACACGCTGAACGGCGGCGACGGGAACGACCTGCTCCGGATGCGGGAGGGCGACAGCGGGTTCGGCGGAGCGGGCGACGACATCCTCTCGGTGATCGACGACCTGCCATCGATACTGAACGGCGGCGGGGGTTACGATACCCTGCGTTTCGAGGGCGGCTACGACATCACCGGCGCGACGATCGTCAGCGTCGAGCAGCTGAACCTGCGGGCCCGGGTGTTTCCGGACGCGTCGATGACCGCGGCGCAGCTCGGCCAGTTCGCGCTGGTCTCCGGCTACGACGCGGCCGCCGACGACGCCGAGCTGACCCTGACCCAGGGCGGGACGGCGACGGTGACCCTGAGCGCCACGCTGACCGACGCGTTCCAGCTGAACGGCTCGGCGCAGAACGACCTGATCACGTTCAACGCGACCTATGCGGGGACGATCTTCTTCTTCGGCGACGACGGCAACGACACGGTCAACGCCGGGGCGGGAAACGACGAACTCGACGCCGAGGACGGCGACGACACCCTCAACGGGCTGGGCGGGAACGACCTGATCGAGGGCGGGCTCGGGGCGGATGTGCTGCGTGGCGGGGCGGGCGACGACACGCTGGCGGGCTATCGCGACGGGGCCACTGACTCGAGCGACAACGCCGCGGACCAGCTGCTTGGCGAGGCGGGGAACGATCGGCTGCTGATCCATGCCGGGGACACCGGCGACGGCGGGATCGGGAACGACGTGATCGTCGCGGCAGCGGCGGCGACGCTGATCGGCGGCGACGGGGACGACCGGCTGATCGGGTCGACCGGCAACGACACGCTGGCTGGCGGCGCGGGCGTCGACGAGGCGAGCTACGAGCGGTCGTCGCAGGCGGTGACCGCCGATCTGGTGATCGCGGGCGCGCAGAACACCGGCGGCGGCGGGACCGACGTGATCAGTCTGGTCGAGAATCTGACCGGGGGCAGCGGCAGCGACACGCTGTTCGGGACCGCCGGCGCGAACGTGCTGCGCGGGCTAGGCGGCAACGACGTGCTGGACGGGCGCGGCGGGCGGGATACGGCGAGCTATCTCGGGGCGAACGGGGTGAGCGTGGACCTGCGGATCGGCGGGCAGCAGAACACGATCGGGGCGGGCTTCGACACGCTGATCGCGATCGAGGACCTGATCGGGTCGGACGGCGCCGACACGCTGACCGGGACCGGGGCGGACAACGTCATCGAGGGCGGCGGCGGCACCGACGTGATCGACGGGCTCGGCGGCATCGACACGGCGAGTTATGCCGGCGCGGGGCAGCTGGTGGTGGTGAGCCTGGCGGTGGCGGGGATCCAGAACACGATCGGCGGCGGGCTCGACACCCTGATCGGCATGGAGAACCTGCGCGGCTCGGCGTTCGGCGACACCCTGACCGGCGACGCCAGCGCCAACAGGCTCGAGGGCGGCGACGGCGGCGACACGCTGCGCGGGCTCGGCGGCGTCGACACGCTGGTCGGGGGCGCCGGGGCCGACACGCTGGACGGCGGGACCGGGGCGGACGTGCTGGAGGGCGGGACCGGCAACGACACCTACCTGATCGACGTCGCGGGCGACGTGCTGGTGGAGGTCGCGGCGGCGTCCGGCGGGACCGACACGGTGCGGACGGCGCTGACCTGGACCCTGGCGGCGGGGTTCGAGGCGCTGGCGCTGACCGGGACCGGGCCGAGCGAGGGCGTCGGCAACGCCGCGAGCAACACGCTGAGCGGCAACGGCGCGGCCAACGTGCTGCGCGGTCTCGACGGCAACGACACGTTGAACGGCGGCCCTGGCGACGACACGCTGATCGGCGGCGCCGGGGTCGACACGCTGAACGGCGGGGCGGGCGCGGACGAGTTCGTGTTCGCGCTGGCGTCGGAGTCGCCGCTCGCCACCCCGGACGTGATCACGGCGTTCGACGTGGCGGGCAACATGCCGGGCGACGTGATCGACCTCGCGGCGATCGACGCGAACGGCGCGGCGGCAGGGAACGGGGTGTTCCTGTTCGGCCAGACCGGGCTTGGCGGGCTGTGGCGGGTCAACGTCGGCGACGACACGTTCGTCTACGGCAACCTCGACGCCGACACGGACGCCGAGTTCGCGCTGCGCATCACCGACGGGGCGGTGGGCGCCGGAGTCTATACGGCGGCTGATTTCGTGCTGTAGCGCCACGGCTTTCCCGACGGCCCCCGCCGCCTATGTATCAGGCGCGGCGGGGGAGCGCCGAAGCGGATGGCGATCGGCGGACAGGTTCTGATCCTTGGCAGCGCGCCCGACGTCGTCGCGGCGCGCCATTGGCCGCGCGACGGCATCGACACGATCGTGGCGATCAACAACGCCTGGGCGATCCGCCCCGACTGGGATCACGCGATCCATCCGGAGGATTTCGCGACAGAGCGGCGACCGGACGTGTTGCGGGCGGGTCAGGCGCTGGCCGGCGCGGCGGACTACGTGCCGGCGGTGAACGCCCGCGGCGGGTTCGTCTTCGCCGGCGGCACCATGGCGTTCACCGCCGGCTACTGGGCGCTGGCGACGCTGGCGCCGCGGCTGATCGCATTCTTCGGCTGCGACATGGTCTATCCTGTCACGGGGTCGAGCCACTTCTATGGGCGCGGGGCCGCCGACCCGCTGCGCCCAGACCCGACGTTGCAGAGCCTGGAAGCGAAGTCGGCGCGATTGCAGATTTTGGCTGCGGAGGCGGGGTGCGCGGTGGTCAACCTCTCGGAGCAGCCGGCGAGCCGGCTGGTCTTTCCGCGGGCGACGCGGCGCGCGCTGGCCGGCTGGCGTGCGGCGGAAGCGCGGCGGCTCTGCGCGGCGGTTCTGACCCCTGAGACCCGGTCACTGGCCGCGCGCGCCCACGCGGCCGAGGCCGCGCTCGGCTACGCCACGCCGAACGGCCGCTACTGGACCACGCTGGCGCGCTACGACCCGGCAGCGCTGCGGCGGGTCGACGCGCTGTGGCTGGACGCGGCGCGGCGCTATGCAGAGGCGGCCTGAGCGGGCTTCACGCTGGCGGTGACGTAGTTGACCGACAGGTCGCGGTCGGAGATGCGCCACGACCAGGCAAGCGGGTTGAAGACGAAGCCCTTACGGTCGACCGGCTCGAGGCCGGCGCGGCGCAGCAGGTCGAACAACTCGTCGGGCGTGATGAACTTCGACCAGTCGTGGGTGCCCCGAGGCAACCAGCGCATCACCCGCTCGGCGCCGATGATCGCCATTGCATAGCTCTTGGGGTTGCGGTTGAGGGTCGAGGCGATCATCAGACCGGCGGGTTTCAGCATTTCGCGGCAGGCGGTCAGGTAGGCGAGCGGGTCGGCGACGTGCTCGACCACTTCCATGTTCAGGATGACGTCGAAGGCCTCGCCCGCGGCGGCGAGGACCTCGGCGGTGGTGTGGCGGTAGTCGATGTCGAGACCGGACTGGGCGGCATGGAGGCGCGCCACGGGGATGTTGCGCGCCGCCGCGTCGGCCCCGACCACGTCGGCGCCGAGTCGGGCCATGGGCTCGCTGAGCAGCCCGCCGCCACAGCCGATGTCGAGCAGGCGCAGCCCGGCGAAGGGGCGGTCGGCGGTGGGGTCGCGGCCGAACTCGGCGGCGATCTGGTCGATCACGTAGTCGAGCCGGCAGGGCTGGAGCATGTGCAGCGGCTTGAACTTGCCCTCGGGGTTCCACCACTCGGCGGCCATCGCCTCGAACTTGGCGATCTCGGCCGCGTCGACGCTGCCCTGGCTGCTCTCGGCGGTTTGCGTTGCGCTCATTTTCCCAACCTGCGATGTTGTATCCGTCCGAACGGTAGGCGGTACATAGTGCGTCGATGAAGGAAAACCTCAGCCAGGACGGCCCCGGCCCGAGGAGCGCGCTCTATCCGCCGGTCGAGCCCTTTCGCCAGCAGCTGATCGACGTGCCCGGCGGCCACCGGGTCTACGTCGAGCAGTGCGGCAAGCCGGACGGCGCGCCGGTGGTGGTGCTGCACGGCGGGCCCGGCGGCGGCTGCAGTCCTGGGATGCGGCGGTTCTTCGATCCGCGGCACTACCGCACCGTGCTGTTCGACCAGCGCGGTTGCGGCCGGTCGAGCCCGCACGCGAGCGTCGAGAACAACACCACCTGGGACCTGGTGGCGGACATCGAGCGCATCCG
>JANOEW010000764.1:0-3073 GCA_031413475.1 Amaricoccus sp. | reverse complement strand
CGAACTCCGAGACCATCCCGGTCAGCACCTCGGTGCGCTCGGGGCTGGTGATCACCTCGACAAGCTTGAGCGATTGCGCATCCGCCGCCGTCGCGAACAGCAGGGCCGCGAGGCCCGTCGCCGTAAGTCGCCGCATCATGGGGTCATCCTCCTTGTTGTTGAGTTCAGTTTCTGCTGCTGCGCAGGGCCGCTTCCATGTCGCTCCAGAGATCCGCGGCGCTCTCGAGCCCGAGGCTCAGACGGACGAGGTTGGGCGAGACGCCGAAGACGCGCATCGAGTTGTGCTCGCCCGCCTGCGCCAGTCCGACGCGCGCGGGCAGGATCAGGCTCTCGAACCCGCCCCAGCTGACGCCGAGGCGGAAAAGCTCGAGCGCGTCGGCGAGGCGCGGGATGTCGACGCTGTCGTCGAACTCGACCGACATCAGCCCGGAGCGGCCGGTCAGCCCGGGGACGGCGTTCGCGCCCGGCGAATTCACCCGACGCACGAACGGCAGCGCCGACAGCCGGTCGACGAACAGGTCCGCCGTCGCGCGGTGCTGGGCCATGCGCGCGGCCAGCGTCCGCAGGCCGCGGACCAGCAGCCAGGCCTCGAACGGCGCGAGCTTGCCGCCGAGTAACGGCAGCGCGATGTCGCGGATGCGGTCGATATGGGCCTGCGAGGACACCACGACGCCGGCGACGACGTCGGAATGTCCCGAGATGTACTTCGAGGCGGAGTGGAGGACGATGTCGATCCCCAGCGCCAGCGGCCTCTGCAGCACCGGCGTCGCCCAGGAGTTGTCGATCATGGTCAGCGCGCCGTACCGGCGAGCGTTCGCCGCGACCTTCGGGAGGTTCATCGGCTGGAACACCACCGAGGTCGGGCTTTCCAGATAGGCGACGCGCACCCCGCTGAGCAGGTCGGGCTCGTCCTCGAAGGCGGCTATCGAATGATACTCGACCGCGACCCCGAAGGGGCGCAGCATCCGCTCCATGAAGCGGTAGCTGTCGGGATAGACGTGCTCGACGCAGGCGAGCCGATCCCCGGGGCGGAGCACGGCGAGGAGCGCCGAGGAGATCGCGGCCATGCCGGAGGTGAAACCGACTGCGGCCTCGCCGCCTTCCGCCGCTGCCATCATTTCCTCGAAGGCCGCGACGGTGGGGTTCTGCACGCGGGTGTAGAGCGCGGTGTCGCTACGCCCGGCCATGCGGTCCTCGAAGGCGGCGTAATTGTCGAAGGTGAAGAGGGAGGTCTGCACGATCGGCGGCGTGACCGAGCCACCCGGATCGGTGCTGACCGCGGCGAGCAGCGTTTCGAGGTCCGGGGCGCGTCGCGCTTCAGACATTGGTCCTCCGGGCGACCCGGTCGACCGCAGCGGCGACGTCGCAGAGGATCGCGTCCATGATCGCGACGGCGCGGACGTCCTCGCCTGCGACGACGGCGCGGGCGAGGTCCTGATGGATCGGGATCGTCGCCTCACCCAGCCGCGGCTGGCCGAACGGCGCTTGATAGATGTCGTGAAAGCCGCGCTGAATCTGCTGGATTATCTTGCGAAACAGCGGGTTACCGGTGGCGTCGTGGATGGCGTCGTGAAACTGTAAGTCGGCGGGCCGCCAATCCTGGCCGGTCTGGTAGACCGCCTCGAGCGCCGCGGCGCGGTCAAGGATCAGCTGGCGCGCCGGCTCGGACGCGTCTCGACTCGCGATCCGCACCGCCTCGAGTTCGAGCGGGCGGCGCACCGCAAGCATGCGTTGCAGGCTGGCGGCCTCGATCTGCACCGTCAGCGGCAAGTGCAGCGAGCGCGTGGACACCTCGGAAACGATCCGTGTCCCCGCCCCCTTGTTGCGCGAGATGATTCCGAGGCTTTCCCATTGGCGCAGTCCCTCGCGGACCGTCGACCGACCGCGGTTCAGGCGTTGGGCGATCGTCACCTCCGGCGGGAGCCGATCGCCCACGCCGAGCCCGTCGGCCTCGACCATCTCGGCCAGCAGACGCATCACGTCCCGAGGACGCTCGTTAGCCGGTGAAACCTTGGTCTGCATGAACCCGAACGTCCACTCTGCGCCAGATTCGGTTTCTGCATGATGTCCGGCGTGGAGTCAATTATGTCGGACAATGTTCTTCATGAACCATCTCTGTCATCCGGGCTTCTTGCACATGGTGGGCGATGGAATGACAGCAGTTGGGACGACGCTGCGCAGAACACGGTGAGGTGCGAATGACCGTTGAGGGCCGTTTACGCCCGTCAACCACGGCTGCGCCGCTGCTCTTCCCACTCCAACGGAAACCCCGCCTGCAGATCGTCCAGCTGCAATTCCGCCGGCTGCCGCCCATCGAGGATCGCCTCCACAATATCCGGCGCGAGCATCGTCAGCCGCAGCACCCGGCTCACGTAGGACGGCGCGGGGCCCGTTGCCCGGGCCAAGTCCTCCAGCGTCGCGTGCGCACCGGTGTCCAGCATCTTCCGCCACCGGAACGCCCGCGCAAGCGCCTTGACCATGGCGTTGTCGACCCGCGGCCGCGGTGCCCAGTCGGTGCCGTCCGGCGTCACCACCAGCTTCCGCCCGCCGCGCTTCCGGAGCGTCAAGGGGATGTGCACGGTGATCGTCTCCCCGTCCGCCGAGACCGTTGCCCGCGTCACGCCGCCGCCCTCCTGCCGCCCGCCACGTCGCGCACCAGCGCGGCGAGCCCGTTCGGCCCGGCGCAGCATCCTGAAAGGACGGGAGCGTCCGGTTTGGGGCATTCATGCCGCTATTGCTATGGAGCAGTGATACCAACGGCCTCAAGCATTGACCTGTGCCCATTGCCTTGAGGTGATGGAGGAGATGTCGGGTCGATCGGCGAAGCGGTTCCACGCGCGGCAGCAGGCATCGACGATGGCGTCGTAGTCATCGAAGACGCTGATGGCGAGCCAGTTGGCGCGCAGGTACTGCCAGACGTTCTCCACCGGGCTTCCGGCACACATATTTGTGAATTGATTCCCTCTGCAGCGATGTAGGTGCGTCCCAGAATATTCAAATTTTCAAATGCTTCGAAAAGCCAGTTCCTGAATTCTTCAGGATTTTCAATATGCACGTACCGATAAAACGAAAG
>JANOEW010000763.1:0-2448 GCA_031413475.1 Amaricoccus sp. | reverse complement strand
GAACAGCGTGTCGTCGAGGACCGAGTCAACCGCGCCGGCGGCAGCCGTGCCGCTGTCGGGCACGAGGTCGATCGGGGTGGCGCTGCGGGCGAGGGCGCCGGAGGGCAGGTTGGCAAAGCCCGGATTCGAGTTGAACAGATTCACCCGGCTGGCCACGGCGAGCTCGGTGTCGATGGTGGCGTCGGCCGTACCGCCGCCGGTCCAATCGGCCGGGGCGGCATAGACGGTGCCCGTGGAATACATCGTGACGCCGCGGAACTCGGCCATGCCCTGCACAAAGCGGTCCGTCGTCTGCCGGCCGGCGGCCGTGGAGCGGTTGTCCACCTCGATGGGGTTGGAGCGCGGATTGACAAAGATCGAGTTGACCAGGCGGGGGGCGGACTGGTCGCGGATGTGGAGGCTGCGCGCGTTGGTGTGGCCGCTGCCGGTGCCGTTGGCGGCGCCCTGGTTGCCGACGAGCGTCGCATTGTAGACATTGAAGTTGGCGACGGGCAGTTTGCTCATGGTCGTCGGGCCGCGACGTAGACGACCCGGCGCACCGGGGTGTTGGCCTCCGACGGGTGGATCGCGTCGCGCAGCCGCAGCACGTTCGCTTCGGGCGTGAGGATGTTGAGCCGGGCGCGGCGGTCGCCGTTCTCCATGACGACGCCGTTGATCATCACCCGCTCGTGCGGCCCGAGCTTGAGTACGAGACCGGTCACGACGCCGCCTCCGCGGTCCCGCGCAGGCCGCGCATGATCGAGGTGTTGATGTCGACGAGCGGCGCGATCGAGGCCTTGCCGGCCAGGACGCGCAGCGTGTGCTTGCGCACGAATTCGGCGAGACCGATCAGCTGGGCGCGCAGGCCGACCGGCAGCGCGTTGCCGTCGCCCATCAGGTCCTCGACGAGCGCGCCCCACAGCCGCTGATTGTCGGCGACCGCGGCGGCCAGCGCCGGGAAAGTCGATCTGTCGGTCTCGTCCACGGCGCTCATGCGGTGGGTGACGCGGGAGAAGACGGCGTATTCGGCGCCGCGGTCGGTTCGGATCGGCGCAGCGGCGCCGGCGTAGCCGGAGCGGGCCCGGGAGTGCATGCTCATCATCAAACCCCTTGGGGACCCGGGGAGGCCCCGGGAGGTCTAGCCGATGGAAGTGAGCGGAGTTGACAGGGCGGGATCGCTCCCGCCCTGTCCGGAAGGTCACTGACGGAACAGCGACAGCACGCTCTGCGGCGCCTGGTTGGCGATCGACAGCGCCTGGATGCCGAGCTGCTGCTGAACCTGCAGCGCCTGCAGCCGGGCCGAGGCTTCCTCCATGTCGGCGTCGACATAGGCGCTGACGCCGAGCTTGAGCGCGTCCATCTGCTTGCCGAGGAAGTCGTTCTGCGCCTCGATGCGCATTTGCGCCGCGCCGAAGGTCGCCGCCGCGGCCACCGTGGCCGCGATCGACGTTTCCACCGCGTCGAGGTCGAGTTCGGTGGCGGGCGCGAGGGTCACCGCGGCACCGGCGGCGGTGGCCAGGTTGACGCCAGTGACGGCGAAGTTCTGCAGGTTGACCGCGCCGGCGACGCGGGTGATCGATACCGCGAAGGTGCGGACGAGCACGTTGTCGACGAGGTTGATGCCGTTGTACTGCGAAGACGCGGTGATCGAGAGGATGTTCGCCTTCAGCGCGTTGACGTCGTTCTGCAGCTTGACGAGGTCGGCGCCGGGCTCCTTGGACTGGACCACCTTTTCCTGGACCTGCTGAAGCACGCCGACGATCTGCTCGGCCGCTGCGCGCGCCACGCCGACGAGGGCCGAGGCCGACGTCATCGAATCGCTGAGCTTCTGGTAGGAGTTGACGTCTGACCGCATGGTGGCGGCGATCGCCCAGCTCGAGGCGTTGTCCTTGGCGGTCGCGACCTTCATACCGGTCGAAACCTCGTCCTGGACCTTGGCGAGGCCCATGTTGATGCCCTTGAGGGTCTGCAGGGCGATGAGGGCGCTCTGGTTGGTGAGAATCGAAGACATGATCTGGTTCCTTCGTGGCGCGCGGGGTCTTCGACCCCGCTGTTCATGGATGGCCCGCACGTGCTGCGTGACCGATGATCGCCCTTCTGACTGCTGCGGCGTGGGGACCACGTTCGGGCCCCGCCGCGCCGGCCCTTCGGCCGCGTGGGGACACATTCGCCGAGCGGCGCTAAGAAGAGGCTAATGGCGGACCCCGATCATGACTAACATCCCGTTAAGGCCCGCGGGGCGTGCGCTGGCCGTTGCGCTGGCGCTGGCGGCGGGCGCGGCGGCGGCGGATCCGCCCGGCGCCTATGCGGCGCGCCGGGCCGCGGGGCTGGCGTTCCGTGACTGGCGGCTCGCGTGCCTCGGCCCCGACTGCGTCGTCCGCACCGGGGTCAGCGGCGGCGATGGATCACAGGTGCTCGCCATGACGGCCGGCGGCGCGGACGCGACCGAGGGCGCCGGCGCGCTGCGCC
>JANOEW010000762.1:0-3988 GCA_031413475.1 Amaricoccus sp. | reverse complement strand
CGCGGGCTGGCCGGGAGCGACCGGACGGTCGCTCATTTCGACGAGGAGCGACGCGGCGTGCTCCGGCGCCTGCAGGGGCTCCTGCACACGTTTCCGACGACCGTCCCATTCATCGTGCTGCTGGCCGGTATTGCGATCTTCGCCATCGCCGCGCCAGGAACGTTCCTCTCGCCGCTGAACCTCTCGGTGGTCCTTCAGCAGGTCACCATCATCGCCATCCTTGGTATGGCCCAGACGCTGGTCGTCCTCACCGCCGGCATCGATCTCTCGGTCGGCGCGATCATGATCCTCTGCTCGGTGGTGATGGGCCGCACCTGTGTCGTCTACGGCGTGCCGCTCTTCATCGCTTTCCCGCTCGGGCTGCTGGTCGGCTTTGCCTGCGGCGCCGTCAACGGGTTGATCGTCACGCGGTTGCGGCTGCCGCCCTTCATCGTCACGCTCGGCACCTGGAGCATCTTTGGCGCGCTCAACACCTGGTACTCGCGCAGCGAGACCATCCGGCAGCAGGATATCGAGGCGGTGGCGCCGTTCCTGCAATGGACCGGCAAGCTCATCAAGCCCTACAGCACGGCCAGCGACCTCGGTCTCGATTTGCCCTTCCTGAAGGGCTGGGTCGTCACCTACGGGTCGATCCTGATGATCCTGCTCGCGCTGTTCATCTGGTATGTCCTGAACCGTACGGCCTTCGGCCGCCATGTCTATGCAACCGGCGACGATCCCGATTCCGCACGCCTCTCAGGCATTAACACTGACCGCACGCTGATCGCTGTCTACGCGCTCGCCGGATTAATTTGCGCCGTCGCGGCTTGGGTGCTGATCGGGCGCATCGGCGGGGTAAGCCCACAGGCGGGGCTGACCGCAAACCTCGACTCGATCACGGCAGTGGTAATCGGCGGCACGTCGCTTTTCGGCGGGCGCGGCTCGATCATCGGCACGCTCGTGGGCGCGCTCATCGTGGGCGTCTTCCGTAACGGACTGGCTCTCAGCGGGCTCGACGTGCTTTGGCAGGATTTCACGGTAGGGGTCTTGATTATCGTGGCCGTCACCGTAGACCAGTGGATAAGGAGGATCTCGGCATGAGCCCGAATCCGATCCTTGAAGCCCGAGGCCTTAACAAGCGTTTCGGCAGGGTAGTGGCGCTCGACCGCGCTGAGTTCGCGCTCTTCCCCAACGAGATCCTGGGTGTGATCGGCGACAACGGCGCAGGCAAGTCGACCTTGATCAAGGTGCTGTGCGGCGCGTTGATTCCCGACGAGGGCGAGATCCGGCTCGAGGGCAAGCCGATCCACTTCACCTCGCCGATGCAGGCGCGGGCGGCGGGGATTGAGACGGTTTACCAGAACCTCGCGCTGTCGCCGGCGCTGTCGATCGCCGACAACATGTTCATGGGTCGCGAGCTGCGCGACCAGGGGTTCATGGGCCAGTGGTTCCGCAAGCTCGACCGCAAGCGCATGGAGACGTTCGCGCGGGCCAAGCTGAGCGAGCTGGGCCTCCTGACCATCCAGAACATCAACCAGGCGGTGGAGACCCTGTCGGGCGGCCAGCGCCAGGGCGTCGCTGTGGCGCGCGCCGCGGCCTTCGGCTCCAAGGTCGTGATCCTCGACGAGCCCACGGCGGCGCTGGGGGTCAAGGAGAGCCGCAAGGTGCTGGAACTGATCCAGGAGGTGCGCTCGCGCGGCATGCCCGTGGTGCTGATCAGCCACAACATGCCGCACGTGTTCGAGGTCGCCGACCGGATCCACATCCACCGCCTCGGCAAGCGGCTGTGCGTGATCGACCCCAAGGACTACACGATGTCCGACGCGGTCGCGTTCATGACCGGGGCAAAGCAGCCGCCCGCCGAGGCCATGGCCGCGTGAGCGACCGGCTCGCGGCGCTCGCGCGGGACATCCTCGCGCGGGCGCGCGGCGCGCGGCGCTACGTCTTCGCGATCGTCGGCGCGCCCGGGGCGGGCAAGTCGACGCTGGCCGAAGCCCTGGCCGCCGAACTGCAGGCGCAGGCTACCGGGTGCGCCGCCCTGATGCCGATGGACGGCTTTCACTTCGACAACGCGGTGCTCGACGCGCGGGGACTGCGGGCGCGCAAAGGCGCGCCCGAGACTTTCGACGTCGACGGGCTCGCGGCGACGCTCGCCCGGGTCCGCCGGGCGGATCGGCCGGTGACCGTGCCCGTCTTCGACCGCGACCTCGATCTGGCGCGAGCCGGCGCGCGCGTGGTCGAGCCGGAAACGCCGGTGATCGTGATCGAGGGGAACTACCTGCTCCTTGCCGAGGCGCCTTGGGACGGGCTCGCGGCGAACTTCGACCGCACCCTGTTCATCGACGTGCCGGAGGCCGAGCTGACTCGGCGGCTGAACGCGCGCTGGCGGCGCTACGGGCTCGATCCGGAAGCGGCGCGGATGCGCGCCGAAGGCAATGATCTGCCGAACGCGCGGCTGGTGGCCTCACGCTCGAAGCCGGCGGACGTGCGCTGGACCGGCTGAGCTTGAACCAGACCAGCGTGCCCTTGATTTTTGCCCCCGTCGAGGCGACGTTCCACCAGTCGGCAAACCGAAGGATCTCTCGCATGGCCCGGATCAAGGCGCAGATCGCCAGTCTCGACCCCGTCTGGACCGCGATCCGGCAGGAGGCCGAATCGGTCGCCCGCATCGAGCCGCTGATGGCCAGCCTGGTGCATGCCGGCGTGCTGCACCACGACAGCCTCGAGCGGGCGCTGAGCTTTCGCATCGCGCAGAAACTGGCCTCCCAGGAGATGAGCGACCTGATCCTGCGCGAGATCGCCGACGAAGCCTATGCGGACGATCCCGCGCTCGGGGTTGCGGCGCGGGCGGACATCCTCGCGGTCTACGAGCGCGACCCGGCCTGCCACCGCTACCTGCAGCCGCTGCTGTTCTTCAAGGGCTTCCAGGCGCTGCAGTGCTACCGGATCGGCCACTGGCTGTGGCGGAACCAGCGCCGCGACATGGCCTACTTCGTGCAGATGCGCACCTCCGAGGCGTTCGGCGTCGACATCCACCCCAACGCGCGGGTCGGGCAGGCGGTGATGATCGACCACGCCCATTCCATCGTGATCGGCGAGACCGCGGTGGTGGGCGACAACGTCTCGATGCTGCATTCGGTGACGCTGGGCGGCACCGGCAAGGAGGACGGCGACCGGCACCCCAAGATCGGCTCGGGCGTGATGATCGGCGCGGGCGCCAAGGTGCTCGGCAACATCACCGTGGGCAGATGCAGCCGGATCGCCGCAGGCTCGGTGGTGCTCGAGTCGGTGCCGCCGTGCAAGACCGTCGCCGGCGTGCCCGCCCGCATCGTCGGCGAGGCAGGTTGCGCCGAGCCGTCGAAGACCATGGACCAGATCATCGGCAAGGCCTGAGCAGCGGGCCGTCCGCGCCAGCGCGCGACCATTCCGGAGTGGATGCATGACCCCAGAACCCGCCGTCCACGTCGTCGCCGGGGCCGAGGGCAATCTCGGCCGGGCCGTCGTGGCGGCGCTGGTCGCCCGCGGCGCACGCGTCGTTGGGGCGGACCGACGCGAGGCGCATCCGGGCTTCGCCGGCGCGCTCTGGCTCGGCGGGGCCGATCTGTCCGACCCCGCCGCCTGCGACCGGATGGTCGCCGCGGTCGTCGAGCGCTTCGGCCGGATCGACGGGATCGCGCAGACGGTCGGCGGCTTCGCCACCGCCCCGGCGGCGGAGGGAGCGCCCGAGCTCTGGACCGAGATGTACCGGCTGAACCTGATGACGACGCTCAATCTCTTTCGCGCGGCGCTGCCGCCGATGCGCGCGGCCGGACGCGGGGCGCTGGTGGCGGTGGCGGCAAAGCCCGGGCTGAACGCGCCCGCGGGCTTCGGGGCCTACGCCGCCTCCAAGGCGGCGGTGCTGCGACTGGTCGAGGCCTTCGCGGCGGAGCTGAAGGGCGAGGGTCTGCGGGTGAACGCGGTGCTGCCCGGAACCATGGACACGCCACAGAACCGCGCGGCGATGCCCGAC
>JANOEW010000761.1:0-3381 GCA_031413475.1 Amaricoccus sp. | reverse complement strand
GACTTCTTGGGCCGGTAGCTCAGTGGTAGAGCAGCTGACTCTTAATCAGCGGGTCGTCGGTTCGAAACCGACCCGGCTCACCAAGAAGCCGCCGAAATTAACCAGTTAAGCGGTGAACCTTTGCGTAATCCTCTTGCCGGGGTATCGTGATTTTCAGGCGCGTCTGTGCGCCACGCGGGTGTCGGTCATGGACGTGGAACGACGACGGTTCGAACGCAAGCGCGTGCTGCGGCGCGGCAAGATCGTTTTTCGCAACGGTCACGGGGCGATCGATTGCGTTCTGCTCGACATCTCCGCCGGGGGCGCACGGCTGCGCGCGCCGGGCATCCTGGCGATTCCGGCGCAGTTCGAACTGCGGGTCGAGAACGGGCCGACCTACGACGTGGCGGTGTGCTTCCGCAGTCCGGACACCACCGGCGTTCGGTTCCTCGAGGCCCACGCCGCCTGAGAAGATTCGAAAAAGCGCCCGCAGTCGTGGAGACTCTTCCACGGGGGCAGTGGACGCGAGTCTTCCGCTTCGATAGCATCACGGAAGTGGCAGCGACGTCAGGATCCCTCCCGCCGCGATGGCGACGCCGTAGGGCAGGCTCGGCCGCGCCGTTCGCGCCGCCGCCCGCGGCAGCGTAAGCCAGGCGACAAAGCCGACCGCGAGCGCGCCGCCAGCGAGCGCCGTCGCGGCGACGAACGCTCCGAACCCTCCAGCCCCCAGCCACAACGTCGCCGCCGCCATCAACTTCACGTCGCCGCCGCCGAAGAGGCCGCGCTGGAACAGGAACGCCCCGAGACCGAACACGCCGAGCGTGAGCGCGAGGTCTGCAGCGGAGGCCGCCAGACCGCCACCGCTCGCGACGTCGAGCCCCAGCCGCGCGAGGCCCGCCAGCGCGACGAGGCCGACCAGCCAGTTCGGGATGCGCCGGGTCGCGACGTCAAACGCCGCGGCCCAGAGCAGAAGTCCGATCGTCGTGATCGACAGCGCCAGCGCCATGCCGAACCTCCGTTCGCTCCGACCCACCGGCCGGGCGGCAGCAGTCTCGACGCACAGTGTTGCCAAAAAGGTAACCGCAGCCGACGATCCGGCGGCGTTCGCGTTCCGCAAATTCATGTGACAGCGCTCAACTTTAGTGCTACAAGACGACAGTGAACAAAACCTAGAGGCGAGCGCCATGCCCGATCCGCGGGCCCGCATCCGATGCCTTGCCGCCGGCGCGGCGACGGCGCTGCTCGTGTCGGCGTGCAGCGGCGGCCCGATGGCGCGCGGTGAGGCGGCGCCCGGCTCGCCGCTGCGGCTCGCGGACCGCGCGGCGGCGGCGGGCGACTTCACCACCTCGGCCACGCTCTATCGTCAGGCCTTCGAGGCGAATCCGAAGTCGAACGACGCGCTGGTCGGACTCGGGCGCAGCTACGCGGGCATCGGCCAGTACGCCCGGGCGGAACAGGCGCTGCTCCAGGCCAACAGCCGTCAGCCGCGCGACGCACAGATCATGCTCGAGCTGGCGCGTGTGCAGATCGGGGCCGGCAAGCCGCAGGCCGCGCTCGCCAACCTCGAAGCGGCGCAGGCCCGCGCGCCGCGCGACCTGCAGATGATGACCGCGCGCGGCATCGCGCTCGACCGGCTCAGCCGGCACACCGAGGCTCAGGCGGCCTACCGCGAAGGCCTGGCGCTAGACCCGACCAACTTCGCCCTCCTGTCGAACCTCGGCCTCTCCTACGGCCTCGGGGGCGCGCCGAGCGAAGGCATCGTCATCCTGCGCGAACTGGTCCGCGACGCCGAGGCGACGCCGAAGACCCGCGGCAACCTCGCGCTGGTCTACGGCCTCGCCGGACGCGACCGCGAGGCGGCGGCGACGCTCGCGGGCGACCTGCCCCCCGGCGAGATCCAGCAGAACCTCGCCTACTACCGCGAGCTGCGCGGGCTGTTGCAGGCGGGAAAGCCCATCGGCGCGCTGCAGTAGCCGACGTGTACCAGACTGCGCTGTTAACACTTTTATCTAATTATCTCAAGTAATTACCGCCTGTCCAAACTCGGACACCCCCCTACATACCGATGTAGTTGTCGAGGATGTCGAGGATCGCCGGTCCGATCAGCACCACGAACAGCGCGGGCAGGATGAACAGCATCATCGGCACCGTCATCGTGGCGGGCAGCCGCCCGGCCTTCTCTTCGGCTTTCATCATCCGCTCCGAGCGTTGCTCCTGGCTCAACACCTTGAAGGCGCGGGCGAGCGGCGTGCCGTATTTCTCCGCCTGGATCAGCGTGTTGGTGAAACCGGTGATCGACGGCAACGGCGCCCGCTCGGCGAGGTTCTCCAGCGCCTGGCGCCGCTCGGGCATGAAGCTCAGCTCCAGCACGGTCTGGTTCAACTCCTCGCCCAGCACCGAGGCGCGTCGCCCGGTCTCGACCACCACCCGCTTCAGCGCCGCGTCGGTCCCCAGCCCGGCCTCGGCGCAGATCACCAGCATGTCGAGCGAATCGGGCAACGCCTTGCGGATGCTCTCGAGCCGCTTGTCGCGGACGTTCTTCAGGATCAGGTCGGGCAGCTTCGAGCCGAAGAGCGCGCCCGCCATCACCGCCGTGGCGTCGAAGAGCGCCCCCTTGCCGATCGGGTCGAGTCCATAGACGTAGAGCGCCGCGCCGACCAGAAATACGAAGGGCGAGACCAGCTTGAAGAACGTGTAGACCACGATTGCGTCGCGGCCGCGGTAGCCGGCGCTGACCAATAGCCGGCGGGTGTCTTGGATCTGGCGATCCTTCATGATCGAGACCCGCTGGGTCGAGCGGCGCATGACCTGAAGCGCGGCCTGACGCCAGGCCCTCGGCTCGGTAGAGCGCAGCCGCGCCGCGTCGCCGGCCCGGGTCGAACGCCCGCCCACGGCCGCGCGCACCCGCCGCAGTCGGGCACGGCGCTCGATCAGCCAGTCACCGAACGCCGCCGCGGCGGCGAGCGCGGACAGCGCGCCCGCGGCGATCACGATCACTGTCGGCGTGATCTCCACGTCAGATCTCGAACTGGGTCATGCGCCACATCACGAAGGCGCCGACCGAGATCGAGCCCAGACCGGCGGCGAGCATCATCTGGCCACGCGGATCGACGAACAGCGGCAGCACGTAGTCCGGGCTCATCACGCTCAGGAGACCGAGCATGACGAACGGCAGGGCGCCGTAGATCATCGCGCTTGCCTTGGCCTCGGAGGAGACCGCCTTGATCTTGAGCTTCATGTGCTCGCGCTTGCGCAACAGGTCGGTTTTTTGCTTCTTTTTGTTCAAAAAAAGAAGGCCTTCCTTCCCTTCCCCCACCGCGTCCGCTTGCCGCATGGCACGAATTGACGATGATGCCGCCACCACCCGGGACAAGCATGGCATGAGCAGCGACTCGCACGGCC